>CAZWCU010000026.1:0-18452 GCA_964632715.1 uncultured Bifidobacterium sp.
CGAGCGCTGGCGTCGCAGTCCGATTCAACTCGGACCCGCGGCCGAGCGCTGGCGCCAGACTCGCATTCGATTCAACTCGGACCCGCAGTCGTGCGCTGGCGTCGGGCTCGAGGGGCCGCACCTGTGCGTACTGCTCGTCCCACGGGTCGCCTTTCGTGCCCTACCCGCCACTCGTCATGGCCCGTGGGTCGAGCGTCGAATCGAAATCGAACACACGTGACCGAGCGCCCAGGCACGTGGCCCCAGGCACGTGGCCCGCGGCACGTCTCCGCAGTGTGACGCGCCGACCAGAGCGGTCGGGCTCCCCGGGTCGACGGAACCAGGCGTCAGGAGCTCCGCTCGCCGGCCACCGTGCGCTCCACACGGCTCGTCAGCACGTCCTGATCTCGGCCCGCCGGGAACGCTGATCGAGCCGGACGCAACGCCACCAGCACACCGACCAGCAGCAGCGCGCCACCGAGCGCCTCTCCCGCGTTCGGCCGCTGCTCCAGCAGCAGCCACGCCGACAGCATCGCCACGATCGGCGCGACCAGCACCCACGGCACCACCGACGACGGCGTGTACCGCGAGAGCAGGCCGTTGAAGATCGAGTAGCCGAGCAACGAGGCGAGTCCTGCGGTGTAGAGAGTCGACAGGATCGACTTCCACGAGAAGTGCGCGAGCGCGGACCCGACGGTGGACGGACCATCGAGCAGCAACGACAGCACCAGCAGTGGCAGCGGCACGATGACCGCGGACCACACCGTGAGCGACAGCCCACTGCGAATGCCCGAGGCGCGCGACACCACGTTGCCGATGCCCCACGACAACCCGCCCAGCAGGCACAGCGCGAGTGCGAGCAACGGCACGTTGCCGCCACGACCGACCCCGACGATGACCAGTCCGGCGGTGGCGACCGCGACACCGACCACCTGCCGGCGGGTGGGCAACTCACCCAGCCGAACCGCCGCCAGCACGATGGTGAAGATGACCTGCGACTGCAGCACCAACGCGGCCAGCCCGGGCGGCATTCCCGCGTGCATCGCCGAGTAGAGGAAGCCGAACTGACCCAGCGACATGAACGCGCCGACGGCGAGCACCGTGCGCCACGGAGCGTCGGGACGTGGCACCAGGAACACCGCCGGCACCGCCACCGCGGCGAACCGCAGCGCGGCGAACAGCAGCGGTGGCACGCCTTCCATGCCCCACTGGATGACGACGAAGTTGATGCCCCAGATCGTCGCGACGAGGGCGGCCAGGAACGAATCGCGGGGCTTCACGGACTGCATTCTGCTGCGCCGCGACCATGAAGCACCAGCGAATAGAATTGACCGTGATCATGTACGATCCCTTCATGATCGATCTCGATGCACTCGTCGCGCTGCAAGCCGTGGCCAACCACGGTTCGGTCATCGCCGCGGCCGATGCGCTCGGCTTCACGCCCAGCGCCGTCTCACAACAGGTGAAGCGCCTCGAACGGCAGGCCGGCGTCGACCTCCTCGAACGAGTCGGGCGAGGCGTGATGCTCACCCAGCAGGGTCGCCACCTCGTCGACCGCGGCGCGGTGCTGCTCACCGAACTGGAGAGCATCGAGGCCGACCTGCACCGCACCACCGGCGCCGTGGCGGGCCACCTGCGCATGGCTGCGTTCAGCACTGCGATGCGCGGCCTCATCGCGCCGATGCTGCCCGCCGTGCTGGCCGCACATCCCGACCTACGGGTGAGCCTCACCGAGCGCGAGCCGTGGGAGACCATCGACCTCGTCGCCGCCGGCCACTTCGAGCTCGGCATCGTGCACCGCTGGGGCGACGTGCCCGTCGACATCCCGGAGCACCTGGTGGCCGTCGTCGTCGCGCACGACGTGGCCGACGCCCTCGTGCCCGCAGATCACCGGCTGGCAACGCGCCGCAAGGTGACGCCGCGCGACCTCGTCGACGAGGAGTGGATCGCCACACCCGAAGGCACCATCTGCCGTCAGTGGCTGCGGCGCATGCAGGAACGCACCGGCAAGCCACCGCGCATCGCGCACCAGGCCGTCGAGTTCGAGTCGCACATCGCGCTCGTGGCCGCAGGTCTGGGCATCGCACTCGTCCCCCGCCTCGGTCGCGCTCCGCTGCCCGACGCGGTGATCGCGCTGCCCGTGCACGACCCCGTGCCCACGCGTGAGATCACCGTGCTGTACCGGCGCAGCATGCACGACTCGCCCGCGGTGCAGGCAGTGGTGACCGCGTTGCGCCAGCCGCTCAGCCCGCGTCGCGCAGCTCTCGGCGCAGCTCGTTGACCTCGTCGCGCAGGCGCGCGGCGTACTCGAACTTCAGCTCGGCGGCCGCCTCGTGCATCTCTTCCTCGAGCGTCTGGATGAGCCGCGCCAGCTCCTGCTGCGGCATCGTCTTCAGCTCGCGCTGCACCTTGTCGCGCTCGCGGTTGCGACGGTTGCCCTTGCCCGGCACCGGCGAGCTGTCGTCGGGCCGCAGCAGCGACAGGATGTCGCCGACGGCCTTGCGGATGGTCTGCGGGTTGATGCCGTGCAGCGTGTTGTACTCGATCTGACGCGCACGCCGCTCGCGAGTGGTGTCGATGGCCTTGGTCATGCTGGGCGTGATCTTGTCGGCGTACATCACCACCTGCCCGTCGACGTTACGAGCCGCACGACCGATCATCTGGATGAGCGAGGTCTCACTGCGCAGGAAGCCCTCCTTGTCGGCATCGAGGATGCTGACCAGTGACACCTCCGGCAGGTCGAGACCTTCACGGAGCAGGTTGATGCCGACCAGCACGTCGAACTCGCCGAGCCGCAGCGCACGCAGGATCTCGATGCGCTGGATGGTGTCGATGTTGCTGTGCAGGTAGCGCACCCGCAGGCCTTGCTCGAGCAGGTACTCGGTGAGGTCTTCCGCCATCTTCTTGGTGAGCGTGGTGACCAGGATGCGGTCGCCCATGGTGAGGCGTGCGTTGATGTTCTCGATCAGGTCGTCGATCTGGCCCTTGGTGGGCTTGACGATGACCTCCGGATCGACCAGGCCGGTAGGTCGCACGATCTGCTCGACCACCTGCTGGCTGTGCTGGATCTCGTAGGGCGCGGGTGTGGCCGACACGAACACGCACTGGTTGATGCGCTCGATGGTCTCCTCGAAGCGCAGCGGCCGGTTGTCGCGCGCGCTCGGCAGGCGGAACCCGTGCTCGACCAGGATGTCCTTGCGGCTGAGGTCGCCCAGGTACTGACCGTGCAGCTGCGGCACGGCCACGTGGCTCTCGTCGATGACGAGCAGGAAGTCCTTCGGGAAGTAGTCGATGAGCGTGAACGGCGGCTGGCCGGTGACGCGGCCGTCGATGTGCATGCTGTAGTTCTCGATGCCGTTGCAGTACCCGACCTCCTGCATCATCTCCAGGTCGTACTGCGTGCGCATGCGCAACCGCTGGGCCTCGAGCAGCTTGCCGTTGGCCTCGAACCAGGCCAGCCGCTCCTGCAACTCGGCCTCGATGCCGATGACCGCACGACGCATGCGCTCTTCGCCGGCCACGTAGTGCGTGGCCGGGAACACCATCACCTGGCTCAGCTCTTGCAGGGTCTCGCCGGTGAGCGGATCGATGATGGTGATGCGGTCGACCGTGTCGCCGAACATCTCGATGCGCGTGACGGTCTCGTCGTACGACGGATGCACCTCGATGGTGTCGCCGCGCACGCGGAACTTGCCGCGGCCGAGCGCGATGTCATTGCGGTCGAACTGCAGGTCGACCAAGCGGCGCAGGATGCTGCGCATGTCGTAGTCGACACCCGTGTGCAGTTCCAGCAGCTGCCCGCGGTACTCCGCGGGATCGCCCATGCCGTAGATGCAGCTGACCGACGCGACCACGATGGTGTCGCGGCGGGTGAGCAACGCGGCCGTGGCCGAGTGACGCAGCCGATCGATCTCGTCGTTGATGGACGAGTCCTTCTCGATGTAGGTGTCGCTGCTGGCGATGTACGCCTCGGGTTGGTAGTAGTCGTAGTAGCTGACGAAGTACTCGACCCGGTTGTTGGGGAAGAACTCGCGCATCTCCTGCGTGAGCTGCGCAGCGAGCGACTTGTTGGGAGCCAGGATGAGCGTCGGCCGCTGCGTGGCCTCGATGGTCCAGGCGATGGTGGCGCTCTTGCCGGAGCCGGTGATGCCGAGCAGCGTCTGGAAGCGGTCGCCGCGGTTGATGCCTTCGGCGAGCTGCGCGATGGCCTTCGGCTGATCGCCGGCGGGCTGGAACGGCGAGACGACCTTGAACGGTGTGGGCATCGGCGCAGTGGGTGCGAGAGCAGTCACGAGCGCGAGTCTATCCGGCGAACGGATGTTCGTGTGACCGCGCTCCCCCATCCGAAACTGGACCCGCGCTCGACGCCACGGTCGTTAACGTCCTCGCCATGCTGCCCTTGACCACCGAACGTCTGGTCCTTCGCGACATGCGCCCCGACGACGCGGCGCGTGTCGCCGCCTACCGCAACGATCCGGAGGTGGCGCGCTACCAGGACTGGGCGCTGCCCTACACCGAGCAGATGTTCATGGAGAGCATGGCCGCGCGTGGCGACGCACCGTTCGAGACCCGGCTGGCCACCGGCACCAACCTGGCCATCGAGGCCGACGGGCGGCCGGTGGGCGACGTGTACGTGCAGGTGAACGACGGCCTCGGTGAGGTCGGGTGGACCCTTGCGCTCGACGCACGTGGGCACGGCTACGCCACCGAGGCCGCGGCGGCCCTCCTGCACCTGCTGTTCACCGAGCTCGGCGCACATCGCGTGGAGGCCAGCATGCACCCCGACAACGTGGCATCGGCGCGCGTGTGCGAGGCCATCGGGATGACGTTCGAGGTGTGGACCAAGCAGAACTTCCGCGGACGCGACGGGTGGGAGGACGACGTGCGCTACGCGGTGTTGCGCTCGGAGTGGGAGGCGTGGACCAGCCGGCCGCTGCACCCGCCGACCGACGTCTCGCTCGTCGAGATCACGCCCGACGACGCCTACCTGTGGGCGCGGCTCGTGGCGCACAAGTCGCAGGAGGCGTTCGTCGCGCCGACGCGTGTGTCCTATGCCGATGCGCTGTTCCCCGAAGTGATCGACGGCGCCCCGGTCGTGCCCTGGCTGCGCGGTGTGATGGCCGACGGCGAGCGCGTCGCGTTCGTGATGATGGCCGAGGTGACCGAGCATCACCCGTACCCGTACCTGTGGCGGTTGCTCATCGACCGCATGCACCAGCGTCGCGGCATCGGCAAGCGCATCATCGAGCTGTTGGTGGCGCACGTCCGTGCGCAGGGGCACGACTCGCTCGTCACCAGCTACGAGGTCGGCCCCGGCGGGCCGGCGCCGTTCTACCACCGGATGGGCTTCGTGCCGACCGGTGAGATCATCGACGGCGAGATCGAGACCAAGCTCAACTTGGCTTCGTAGGCGGCGCGAACTCGAAGTCGGCCGGCAGCTGCGGCAGCGTCTGCAACCACTCCCACAGCCGATCGATCTGCGGCTCCAGCGCCGCCAGATCGCCGCTGTTGTCGATCACGAAGTCGGCGCCCTCCAAGCGCTGTTCGCGCGTGGACTGGCGTTCGATGCGCGCTCGCGCGTCGGCCTCGTCGAACCCGCGGAACTGCACCAGCCGCTGCACCTGCACCTCCACCGGCACGTCGACCACGATCTTGCCCTGCAGCTCCTTGCGCGGGTTCTCGGTGAGCAGCGGGATGTCCATCACCACCACCTTGTCGGTGGCGAGCTCGGCCATCACCTGCCGGTTCATCTCCGCACCCACGGCCGGGTGCACGATCGCGTTCAGCGCCTTCAGCGCGTCGGGATCGGCGAACGCGATGCTGGCCAGCGCCGCACGATCCAGCGACCCGTCGGCCGCGATGACCTCGTCGCCGAACCGCTCGGCCAGCTTGGCCAGCACCGGCGACCCGGGTTGCTGGACGTCGCGCACCACCTGGTCGGCGTCGACGATGACCGCGCCTCGCGCCGCCAGCGCCGCGCTGACCGTCGACTTCCCCGACCCGATGCCACCCGTCAGCCCGACCAGAATCATGCGGGCACCGTAGCCCCACCCACCCCACCCACCGCCAGTAGCATCCATCCGTGGCCGAGGACACCGACGAACTCCGACTGTCGAGGTCGTCCGCGCCGTCGGACCCGCGCTCGGTCAGCTGGCCGTTGGTCGAGCGCCGGCACTCGAACCGCACGCCCCCCGGCGGGGTCGACCGGCGAGCGGCTCGATCCGAGCAGCCCTCGGTCTCCCCCACGCTCAACGCGGCGCCACTGTGGCCGTTCCGCCTGGCAGCGCTGGCGGGTGCGATCGTGCGCGCGGCACCCGACCTGTCGTGGCACAGCTGGAGCCTGGTCTCGCTCACCGCCGCGGCCACCGTGTTCGTCGTCGTCACCTGCCGTCGCCCAGTGCCCTACCGCAACGACCCGAAGGTGCGCCTGCGCATCGTGGTCGAGGCGGCCCTCATCACCGCGGCCATCATGCTCACCGGCGCGTGGGCGTCGCCGTTCGTGCTGTTCCTGGTGCCCACCGGCATGCTCGCCGGGTTCGCCGCCGGCGGTCTGTTCAGCGCACAGGTCTCTGCCGTCGCGGTCGCCATCATCACCGTGCAGCACGTGCCCAACGTCGGGGTCCGGCCAGGGCTGCAGGACGGCGCGCTGTGGGTGGGCCTGCTCGGCCTGGTGGCATTCACCAGCGGCCTCGCCAACCGCGCCGCGCACGACGCCGCCCGCCAGCAGCAGGTGGCACTCGACCGCGTCAGCCGGCTCGCGGAGGCGAACTCGCTGCTGTTCGCGCTGCAACGCGTGGCGCAGACGCTGCCCGCCTCGCTCGACCTGGAGGAGGTGCTCGACTCCACGGTCGGCAGGTTGCGCACGATGGTGCGCCACGAGGTGCTCGCGGTCTACCTGGTGGACCCCGTCACGCGCCGGGCCACTCCGGCGCGCACGCACGGCATCGACAAGGCGCAGGCGTACCACCTGGACCGGCTGCCCGCGGCGCTGAGCCAGTCCGTCGAGTCGATGAAGACCGTGCGCATCGACGACCTGCCCGCCGGCACCGGTGTGTCGCCCGACGCACGATCCGGTCTCTACGCCGCGCTGCGCGCACGTGGGGCGCTCATCGGGTTCATCGCGGTCGAGGCCTCGGCGCCGGGCTCCTTCGGACAGCAGGAGGCGGAAGTCGTGCACGGCCTCACCGAGCCGTTCGGCATCGCCATCGACAACGCCCGCATGTTCCGTCGCATCCGCACGCTCGCCGCCGACGAGGAGCGCTCGCGCATCGCACGCGACCTGCACGACCACGTCGGCTCCTCGCTCGCCCTCATCGGCTTCGAGGTCGACCGAGCGATCTCGGTCGCCGCCGACGCCGGCGAGGTCGACACCGTGCTGCGCGAGCTGCGCACGCAGGTGTCGGCCGTGGTCACCGACGTGCGCGACACGCTCTACGACCTGCGCACGTCGGTCACCGACGAACGCGACCTGGCTGCTACCGCTGACGAGTTCCTGCAACGTGTGCAGCAACGCAGCGGCATCCAGACCCACACCGACATCCGCGTCGGCGAGCGCCTGCCGCTCCTCATCGAGCGAGAGCTGTGGCAGATCGCCCGCGAGGCCATCCTCAACGCCGAGCGTCACTCGCGTGCGGCGCACCTGATGGTGGCCGGGCGTCGCAACGGCTCCACGATCGTGCTCACCGTGCGCGACGACGGCGTGGGACTCGACAACACCGAGGCCAGGCCCGACAGTTATGGTCTCATCGGCATGCGCGAACGAGCGCATCGCATCGGCGCCGACGTCGCGGTGCTCCCGCTGGAGAGCGGAGGCACCGAGATGCGTCTCGAACTGCACCTCGAAGGAGCTCCCGCCTGATGGCACTCACGGTCGTACTGGTCGACGATCACACCATGTTGCGCCAAGGCTTGCGCCGGGCGCTGGAGAGTGAAGGCATCGAGGTGGTCGGCGAGGCCGCCGACGGCGACGAGGGCGTGCGGGTGGCGCTCGCCACCAACCCCGACGTGGTGCTGATGGACGTGTCGATGCCCCGCACCGACGGCATCGACGCCACCCGGCGACTCCTCGCCGAGCGCAGCGAGATGCGAGTGGTGATGCTCACCATGCACATCGACCGCGAAGTGTTCGACAGCGCGTTGAAGGCCGGCGCAGTCGGCTACGTCACCAAGGACTCGTCGGTCACCGAGGTCGTCGAAGCCATCCGGCTGGCGGCGAACGGCGACCGGGCGATGTCGCCACGCCTCGCGGAAGCACTGCTCGCCGCCGCCCGCCACGACACCGGCGGCATCATCTCCACCCGCGAGGAGGAAGTGCTGCAGCTCGTCGCCGACGGTCTCGGCACCAACGAGATCGCCGAGCGGCTGTACATCAGCCACCGCACGGTGAAGAACCACCTCGCCTCCATCTACGAGAAGCTCAACGCTCGCGACCGCACGCAGGCCGTGCTGATGGCCGTCAAGATGGGCATCGTCAAGCTCACCTGAAAACGCACACTGGCACGACCCGAAGGCCGTGCCAGTGCAAGGAGTGAGTGAGGAGCGTTCAGTCAGTGCGACTGAACAACGTGACTCGAGGTCAGGCCTCGGGCTCGGCGGCGTCGGCCTCGGGGGCGTCGGCCTCCTCGACAGCAGCCTCAGGAGCGGCAGCGGCGGGAGCCGACACCGGGGCATCGCCCTCGGGGGTGCTGCCGTCGGGGGGCAGCTCGCCCGGGTTCTCCTGGTAGTACTCGGCCCAAGCGGCTTCGCGCTCGGCGTCGTCCTGACCGGCGGTCCAGTTGCCGTGCTCGTCGATCTCGAAGTGCTGGCGGTACTCCTCGGCCAGCTCGCCACCTTCGGCAGCCTGCTTGATGGAGAGGCTGATGCGACGACGGGCGAGGTCGAGATCGATGATCTTGACCCACAGCTCTTCGCCGGGAGTGACGACCTGCTCGGGCGAGTCGACGTGGTGCGTGGACATCTCGGAGATGTGCACGAGCCCTTCGATGCCGTCGCCCACCTGCACGAACCCACCGAAGGGAACGAGCTTGGTGACACGGCCGTAGACCAGCTGGCCGACTTCGTGCGAGCCGGCGAACTCCTGCCACGGATCCTGCTGGGTGGCCTTCAGCGAGAGGCTGATGCGCTCACGCTCGAAGTCGACGTCGAGCACCTGCACGGTGACCTTGTCGCCGACGGTGACGACCGCACCCGGGTGGTCGACGTGCTTCCACGACAGCTCGCTGACGTGGATGAGGCCGTCCATGCCACCGAGGTCGACGAACGCACCGAACGACACGACACTGCTGACGACACCCTCGCGGATCTCGCCCGGCTTGAGGTTGGTGAGGAAGCTGTCGCGGCTCTCCTTCTGCGTCTCTTCGAGGAACGCACGACGGCTGAGCACCACGTTGTTGCGGTTCTTGTCGAGCTCGATGATCTTGGCCTGCACGGTCTTGCCCACGTAGGGCACGAGGTCGCGCACACGGCGCAGCTCGACGAGCGAGGCGGGCAGGAAGCCACGGAGGCCGATGTCGACGATGAGGCCGCCCTTGACGACCTCGATGACCGGACCCTCGACGGTGCCGTCGGCTTCCTTGATCTTCTCGATGGTGCCCCATGCACGCTCGTACTGCGCGCGCTTCTTGGAGAGGACGAGGCGCCCTTCCTTGTCTTCCTTGGTGAGCACGAGCGCTTCGACGGAGTCCCCCAGCGAGACGATCTCGTTCGGGTCGACGTCGTTGCGGATGCTCAGCTCGCGAGCGGGGATGACGCCTTCGCTCTTGTAGCCGATGTCGAGCAGCACTTCGTCCTTGTCGACCTTCACCACGATGCCGTGCACGAGTTGGCCATCTTCGACGGAGACCATGGTGCCGGCGATGGCATCAGCGAAGGACATGCCGAGATCGTCGGAGACGATCTCGCGCGGGGTGTAGTTGCCCTCTTCGTCGAAGGTGCCCCAGGCACCGGCGGTTGAAGGGGAGGTAGTGGTATCGGACAAGGGACGATCGCTTTCGAACAAAAACCTAGAGAGCCGGCGGATTCCGGACCCAGGGAGGATACCAGCCCCGTTTCCGAGGTTCATCAGTTGCGGCGTGCGATCACCAGGAATTCCGACGTCTCGGTGGTGGGCGACATCGAGCCGTAACCGCCCGGTTCCACGCTGTTGATCGTCTCCACCTCGAGGCCGGCGACCCTGCAGAGCACGCGCAGCTCACGCGGCGTGTAGCAACCGGTCCACAGGTCGACGGTCTTGGCTTCGCCGGCTTCGTTGCGCACTTCGGTGTGCTCGTGGTTCACGCCGGTTGCTGCGTCGAACTCCGAGCCGCCCTCGACCGCGAAGTACTTCACCGCGAAGTACGCGTTGAACGCACTCAGCGCCAGTCGGCCGCCGGGCCGCAGCGCGCGGGCCATGCCGGCGAGCACGACCTCGTCGTCGCCGTTCGCGGTCATCAGCCCGAAGGCTCCCTGGCACAGGCAGATGACCACGTCGTACTGTCCGTGGAATCGTTCCTCGACGGCGAGGTCGCGGGCATCGAGCCGCTCGAAGGTGGCGCCCTCGGGGGCCTCCGCCGTGGCCAGTTCGACGAAGCGTTCGCTGATGTCGATGCCGTGCACGACGAGGCCCCGCCGGGCGAGCTCGTACGCGTGGCGGCCCGGCCCGCAGCCGACGTCGAGCACGCGCATTCCCGGCTGCAGGTGCAGCGCGCCCATCAGGAAGTCGATCTCCTTGCGCGTCCCCTTCGTGAACGAGTACCGCAAGTACGCCCCACCGAGATGCGTGGCGATCGGCTCGAACCAGTGCTGGTGGTCGGGACTGGCCTCCGCTCCGCTTTGGCTGCTCCCTCCCTGCGCCTCGCCGCTGGCGCTTCCCTCGGCGCGCGCGCTCACGTGCTCATCCTTTGGCGGCCGCCCAGGTCGTGCCCCAGGTGACGTTCACCTCGAGCGGCACGTCGAGCTCGGCGGCGCCCTTCATCAGGTCGATCACCAGCGGCCCGACCTTCTCGATCTCGGCCTCGGGCACCTCCACCAGCACTTCGTCGTGCACCTGCAGCACCAGCTCGGCCGCCACACCGGCGTCGGTGAGGGCGTGGTCGATGCGCACCAGCGCCACCTTGAAGATGTCGGCCGCGAGGCCCTGGATGCCCGCGTTCATCGCCTGCCGCTCGCCGGCCTGGCGGATGCGGAAGTTGCTGTTCGACAGCTCGGGGATGGGCCGACGACGACCGAAGAGGGTCTCGGTGTAGCCGCGCATGCGGGCCTCGATGACCGTGCGGTCCATGTAGTCCTTCACGTTCGGGAAGGCGACGAAGTACGCGTCGAGGATGACGGCGGCTTCGCTGGTGGGGATGCCCAACCGCTGCCCGAGTCCGTAGGCCTCCATGCCGTACGCGAGGCCGTAGCTGACCATCTTCGCCTTCGACCGCTGCTCCACCGTGACGGACCCAGGGTCCACCGCGAACACGCGCGCCGCGGTGGCGTTGTGGATGTCGGCGCCGCTGGTGAACGCCTCGATCAGGCCAGGGTCCTGCGCGAGGTGCGCGATGCAGCGCAACTCGATCTGGTTGTAGTCGGCGATGAGCAGCTGGCACCCGGGCGCCGGGATGAACGCCTTGCGGAACTGGCGGCCCTCCTCGCTGCGGACGGGGATGTTGTGCAGGTTCGGCTGGTCGCTCGACAGACGGCCGGTTCGCGCCACGGTCTGGTTGAACGTGGCATGGATGCGACCGTCGGGCGCGACCTCGGCGATGAGGCCGGTGCCGTACGTGCCGCGCAACTTCTCCACCTCGCGATACGCGAGCAACGGATCGATGAACTCGGGCCACTGGTCGCGCAGCTTCTCGAGCGTGGACGCATCGGTGCTGAACCCGGTCTTGGTCTTCTTGCCGGGCGCGAGGCCGCGCTCGGTGTACAGGATCTCGCGCAGCTGGATCGGCGAGTTGAGGTTGAACGGGCGGCCGACCACTTCCTGCAGCACGCCACCCAGTCGCTCGACCTCGGCCGTGAGCTTGTCGTTGAGGGCGCGCAGCTCGCCGATGTCGACCGCGATGCCCACGTGCTCCATCTTCGCCAGCACCGCCACCAACGGGTTCTCGATGGTCGCATAGAGGGTGGCCATCCCCTGCTTGTCGAGCGACGACTCGAGCGCCGCAGACAGGTGCGCCACTGCGAGCGCCTCTCGTGCCGCGATCTGGCGTTCGGACGGGCCGCCGCCGAAGTCGAGCTGGCCACTCGACGCCGCGCCGTCGTCGGGCAGCTGGTAGGCGGTGTAGCGCGCGAGCAGGTCGCGCAGCGCGTAGCGCGTGTCGGCCGGATCGATGAGGTACGCCGCGATGGCGGTGTCGAGCCGCAGACCCGGCACCGCGCCGCCCTGGCCCAACAGCCAGCGCATCAGCGCCTTCGCGTTGTGGCCGCGCCAGCCCTGATGTGCGCCGAGCGCCTCGATCACGGGTGGGGTGTGCACGACTGCCGCCGGCAGCCACGCCACTTCCGCCGCGGCCACGTCGGTGACCACCGCGAGACCGAGCACGTCGCTGCGGCCGGCCTCGCCCGCCCACGCGGGAATCGCGTCGAGCGTGACCTGCGAGGCGATGAGCGCGGCCGCTGCATCGACGTCGTCGACGTCGGCGACCTCGGCTTCGAGCACCTCGACCGACGACGACACGCGCGGCGCGGCGCCGGCCGCGGCGCCGATGCCGAACGTGCTGAGCGCTTCGTACAGCCGGTCGTGCAGCGCCCTGAACTCGAGGAAGTCGAACAGTCGCTTCACCTCGGCGTCGTTGGGCTCGACGGTGAGTGCGCTGAAGTCGACCGACACCGGCGCGTCGCGGCGCAGCAGCATCAGCTCGAAGTTGTTGCGCGCCCGCTGCTCGTACTCGATGAGCGAAGCCTGCAACTTCGGTGTCTGCTCGGTGGCGTGGGCGAAGATGCCGTCGAGGCTGCCGTACTGGTTGAGCAGCTTCGCCGCGGTCTTCTCCCCCACGCCGGGCACGCCTTCGAGGTTGTCGCTCGGGTCGCCGCGCAGTGCCGCGTACTGCGGGTACAGGGCGGGCGTGACACCGGTCTTCTCGGCGATGCCGGCTTCGTCGTAGAGCGCGTAGTCGCTGACGCCGCGCTTGTTGTAGAGCACGCGCACGTGCGGGTCTTCCACGAGCTGATAGCTGTCGCGGTCGCCGGTGACGATGACCACGTCGTGGCCTTCCGCCTTCGCCTGCTCGGCCAGCGTGGCGAGGATGTCGTCGGCTTCCCAGCCGGCCAGATCGAGCACCGTGATGTTCAGCGCGGCGAGCACCTCGCGCACGAGTCCCATCTGCTGGCGCAGGATGTCGGGCGCTGCCTCGCGCTGCGCCTTGTACAGGGGGTTGGCCTCGTGGCGGAAGGTCGGCTCCGGCCGGTCGAACGCCACCAGCACGCCGTCGGGCTGCTGGTCCTTCACCATGTAGATGAACATCGAGGTGAAGCCGAACACCGCGTTGGTGACCTGCCCCGACGCCGTGGCCATGTCGGTCGGGAGGGCGAAGAACGCCCGATAGGTCAACGAGTTTCCGTCCAGCAGCAAGAGCTTCACCGGGCTGACTCTAGGGCGACGGCATGCGGCGTCCATCTCGTCGGGCGTAGAGTCTCGCCAGCATGTCGGACTCCGCGATCACCGACCCGTTCGCCCGTACGGCCGAGTACTGGGCCGAACACGGAATGGACACGGCGAGGCGCGCGCACTGGCAGTCGCATCCACTCGTGCAGGAACGCTCGGCTCAGCGACGCGAAGGGCGCAGTCCGGTGCAGCAGCTGGCGCACCTGCTGCCCGTCAAGGGTGGTCGAGCGCTCGGGCTCGGTGTGGGTTCCGCCTCGGCCGAGCTGGAACTGCTCGGCCTGGGCGCGGCAGCGTCGTACGACCTGTACGACGTGACGCCGCAGTTGATCGCCGCCGCACAGGAGACGGCGCTCGCCGCGGGCATGAGTGACCGAGTGCACTGTGCCGTGGCCGATGTCAACCAGGTGGAGCTTCCGCCGGACAGCTACGACCTCATCACGTTCTTCTCGTCGCTGCATCACGTGGACCGGATGGAGCACGTGCTCGAGCAGTGTCACCGTGCGTTGAAGCCCGGCGGCGTGTTCTTCGCATCGGAGTACACCGGGCCGAACCGGTTCGCGTTCACACCCGACCAACTCGCTCTCGCGCGGCGCATCTGGCAGTCGCTCGACCCGGCGCTGCGGTGCGCGCAGCCGGTGATGCCGGTGCCCAACCCGCTGGAAGTGGCCGCGGCGGACCCGACCGAGTCGATCCGGTCGGAGGAGATCATCACCCTGTGCCGCAGCTACTTCCCGGCCACCCACATCGTGTCCGAGGACGTCTGCCTGACGATCATCCTGTGGTACGGCCTCGATCACGACGCGCTGTTCGAGACCGACGCGGGCTACGAGCTGGTCCGCTGGTTGCTCGACATGGACGAGGCGTTCGTCAGGTCAGGACGACTCCCGACGTTCCAAGCAGAGCTGATCGCGCGCAAGCCGCTCTGAGGTCGACGGACTCAACCGGCGCGACGCGCCACGAACGCGAAGCAGCCGCCCTGTGGGTTGCGGCCGTACACCTCGGCGACGTCGGGTTGCTGCAGCAGCGTGCGCACGCGACCGTCGAGGCCGACTGCGGCGGGCACCGGCTCGACCAGGTCGTACAGGATGCGGTGCTCACGGTTGTACGGCCGCAGGGTCATCGGACGCTGATCGAAGTCCTCGGGCAGTCGCTCGGTCTGCCACGTCGCCGCGCAGCCGCGTGCGTGGACCACGATCGGCCCGGTCTCGCGGAACGGACCGTTCCATTCGAACGGTGAGAACGCGATGAATGCGATCTCGTCGCCGGGCACGGAGTCCGCGAGGCAGCAGCGCAGTTGCCAGCCACCGTCGTGGTCGGTGACCGTCTCGATCGTGTTGCCGGCATGGTCGACGCCCGCGGCCAGCACCCGTGCGAGCTCGGCCGGGTCGACACCTTCGAAGATGATCTGTTCCATGTCGCTCAGCCTGATGCGATCGGCGCCGAACCACCGGCGGAAATCAGACACCACGGCACCGGTCCGAGGCTTTCCTCCAGATCGGTGCCATCCGAGGCTCACGTCCAGGATCCGCCCGCGCAAACCCTCGGAAGCGCCGGCGCTGGAGGAAAGCCTCGGACTGGGCTAGGGGTGGAGGTTGCCGGCGAGGATGCGGTCGGCGACGTCGCGCATGCGGGAGCGCTCGCTCATCGCGGTGCGCTGGATGAAGGTGAACGCGTCGTGCTCCTTCATGCCGTGCTGGTCGATGAGCACACCCTTCGCGCGATCGATGACCTTGCGCGCCTCGAGCTGCTCGCCGAGTGCGTCGACCTCGCCGCTGAGCTGCTGCAGCTCGCGGAAGCGGCCGATCGCCACCTCGATGGCAGGGATGAGGTCGCTCTTCTGGTACGGCTTGACGAGGTAGGCCAGCGCACCGGCGTCGCGGGCGTCTTCCACCACTTCACGCTGGCTGAACGCGGTGAGCATGAGCACGCCGCAGATGCGCTCGCCGCTGATGATGCGAGCCGCTTCCAAGCCATCCATGTGCGGCATCTTGATGTCGAGGATCGCGAGATCGGGGCGCAGGTCGCGCACGAGGTCGACCGCCTTGTCGCCGCGGCCGGTCTCGCCGACCACTTCGTACCCCTCTTCTTCGAGCGTCTCGCGGAGATCGAGCCGGATGATGGCTTCGTCCTCGGCGATCACCACACGGATCGTCATCGCTGGCATCCTTTCGATCTCGGGCCACGTCGCCCGCCCACATTCAAGCAGGAAGCGTTCAGCCTCCGGTCAACCGGTCGAGCAGCTGGTCCTGGCGGGCCTCCAGGCGACGGATCTCGTCGACCGCCTTCGCCCTCGCCGCCTCCATCGCCGACACGTGTCCACCCGCGCTGCGCGCCTGGTAGCGATCGCGGTCCGAATCCGACACCACGGCACGCAGATCGAGGTCGTCGGCGTCGTCGGCGAGGTACGGCCGCTGCTCGTCCATCACGGCCAGCTCGGCACGCAACGTGCGCAGCCGGGCGCCGACTCGCTTGAGTTGCCACTTCACCATCGCGGAGGCCATGCGCCGAGTGTACGAACCGGGCACAATGGCTGCGTGGACGACAACGGCGCCGACGGTCAGTACGACGAGTGGGGCATCGCCCGCGGCTACCACGACGTGAGCGGCACGTGGCACGAGACCTCGCCGGCCACGCTCGCCCACCTGCGTGCCGCGATGGGTGATCCACCCGCCGCGCCGCCACTGTGGGCCGTCGACCAGGGCAGCTGGCACGACCTCCACGGCCGCTGCCACCTCACGCTCGGCGACGGCACCGACTGGGGTCACCACGACCGGCTGCCGCCCGAGATGCCCGCCGGCTACCACCAGCTGGCACCGCTCGACGGCGGCCCGGTGACCACGCTCATCGTCGCGCCGCCCACATGCCGCCCCGCTCCCCATGGCTGGGGTGTCGCAGCCCAGGTGTACTCGCTGTGGCGCGACGACGGGTGGGGCATCGGCGACCTGCGCGACGTGGAACAACTCGGTCAGCGGATCGCCGCGCGCGGCGGCACGGCGATGCTGCTCAGCCCGCTCCATGCGCCGGCGCCCACGATGCCGCAGGAGACCAGCCCCTACTACCCCAGCTCGCGTCGCTGGCTGAACCCGCTGCTCATCCCGCTCGACGGCCAGTCGGCACTGCCCAACGACGCCGGCGGCATCATCGACCGCAGCCGCGTGTGGCCCGCCGTGCGGCGCACGCTGTACGAGCGGTTCATCCACGCCGCCGAGGGCACCGAGTGGCGCACGTGGGCGGCCGCGCAGGGCGACGACCTGTGGCAGTTCTGCACGTGGAACGCCCTCAGCGAACGACTCGGGCCGCGCTGGCAGGAGTGGCCGGCGCCGTTCCGCCACCCGAGCAACCCGGCCGTCGCGGAACTGCCGGTCGACGACCCGCACTTCGCCACCACGCGCGAGTTCCACGCGTGGCTGCAGTGGCTCGCACGCCGCACGCTGGACCGCACTGCCGAAGCCGCGCAGGTCGCGCTCATCGGCGACCTCGCCGTGGGTTGCTCGCCCGATGGCGCCGACGCCTGGCTGCACCAGGATCTGATGGCCATGAGCGTGCGCGTCGGCGCGCCGCCCGACCCGTTCAACGCGGCCGGCCAGAACTGGGGCCTGCCGCCGTTCGTGCCCGCGCGCCTGCGCGCCGCGCAGTACGCGCCCTTCATCGGCATGGTGCGCGCCGCGTGCCAAGGCCTGGCCGGGTTGCGGCTCGATCACGTGATGGGACTGTTCCGCCAGTTCTGGATCCCCGAAGGCGGCGCCACGGCCGACGGCACGTACGTGCGCCTGCCGTGGCGCGAACTGCTCGCGATCATCCGACTCGAAGCCGCCGCGGCCGACGCGTTCGTGATCGGCGAAGACCTCGGCACCGTCGAGCCGTTCGTCCGCGATGCACTGCGCGACGGCGGCGTGCTCGGCACCAAGGTGTGGTGGTTCGACCCGCAGCCGCAGCACTGGCCGGCCGCCAACCTCGCCACCATCACGACCCACGACCTGCCCACGGTGTTCGGCGTGTGGGAGCACACCGACGGCACGCAGGAGATGGCCGCAGAGCTGCAGTCGTCGGTCACCGCACGCACGGCGGCTGCGGCGTCGGCCGAGCTGCACGGCCAGATGGCCGCCAGCGAGGCGCTGCTGTGCCTCGCCGCCATCGACGATCTCGCCGGGTGCACCGAACGGCCGAACCACCCCGGCACGCTCGGCGACACGCACCCCAACTGGTGCCTGCGCATGCCCGCCGGCAGCGACGCCATCCTCAGCGGCTCCCCCGGCGCCGAGATCGTCGCCGCGATGCAGGCCGCACGTCCCGCCCGAGAACTCGCCCCCGAAGAAACCTGAGCTCCGCGGAACTCGCGGCTCTCCGCTCGCATCCATCGGTCACACAGCCCCACGGGGCACGACCGAAGGACACAGCCATGAGCGACGACATGACCAGCTCGAGCACCAGCTACAGCACCGGTGACGGCAGCTACTACGACCCGATCTACGAGACCACCAGCTACGCCACCGAGACCACCGTCTACGAGCCGACCACCTACGAGGCAACGACCTACTCCACCACCCCGACGTACTCGTACGAGGCGACGAGCGTCGAGCCGTCGTTCGACCCGTGGGCCACCGTGACCGAGACCGGCTCGACGAGCTACGACTCCACCGACTGGGGTGTCGTCGCCGAGGTGAGCGGCGACTACCACGACGCCTACCTGGCCCAGACCGACATGGCCAACGTGTTCTACGACCTGTCGACCGACGCATCGATCGCCGGCGACTCGTCGCTGGCCTACGAGCTCAACCAGATCTCGCTCGACTACCAGTCCGGCGCCGACGCCGACTGGTCGGCCAGCAACCAGGTGTGGAGCGACATGGACATGACCACCACGGTCACCAGCTACGACGTCTCGTACGACACCAGCTCCTACGAC
>CAZWCU010000026.1:18552-26974 GCA_964632715.1 uncultured Bifidobacterium sp.
TCCGAGTGCCAGGATCACCCCCGTCGGGACGCTCCCACTCGGATGGACCGAGAACCGGACCCCGACGGGGCCGCAACGTCCGCGGCCGCGGCCGGTGGTGCCCGAGGTGGGACTCGAACCCACACGCCCTTTCGGACAACGGATTTTGAGTCCGTCGCGTCTGCCATTCCGCCACTCGGGCGAGTGACCGCAGTGAGGCTACCGGGCAGGTGAGCCCGGCCGCCATGCTCATCCGGTGTCGTTACCCATGGGTAGCTGAGAGTACCCATGGGTAACCGTCTACGCTCTCCGCATCATGCTTGCGTTCACCTTCCCCGGCCAGGGCTCTCAGCGGCCGGGCATGGGTCGCCCCTGGGCCGACCACGACAGCTGGGAACTGGTGGCGGAGGCCTCCGAGATCGCCGAGCGCGACATCGCCCGCCTGCTGCTCGACGCCGACGCCGACGAGCTCCGCGACACGCGCAACGCACAGCTCACCACCTTCGTCTCGAGCCTGATGGTGCTCGACGCGGTGGAACGTCTCGGCGTGGAACCCAGCTTCTGCGCCGGCCACAGCCTCGGCGAGTACACCGCACTCACCGCCACCGGCGCGCTCGGCCTCGACGACGGCGTGCGGTTGGTGTCCGAGCGGGCCGACGCGATGCACGAGGCCGGCCACGCCAACGTGGGCACCATGGCCGCGGTGCTCGGGCTCGACGACGACCAGGTGGAAGTCGCCTGCCGCCGCGCCGACAGCGAAGTGTGGGTCGCGAACTTCAACGCGCCCGGCCAGGTGGTCATCGCCGGTTCGCCCGACGGGGTGTCGGCGGCAGGCATCGTCGCCAAGCAACTCGGCGCGAAGAAGGTCATGCCGCTGCAGGTGTCGGGCGCGTTCCACACGCCGTTCATGGCCCCCGCACGCGACCGCCTGCGCCAGGCCATCGCACTCGCCGATCCACGCGACACCGAGGTGCCGGTCATCTCCAACGTCGACGCGCTCGCGCACAACGCCGGCGACGAGTGGAGCAGCCTGCTCTCCGCGCAGCTCAGCAGCCCCGTGCGCTGGAAGCACTGCCTGCTCACCATGTCCGGTCTCGGCGTGCGCGACTTCATCGAGCTCGGGCCGGGTGGCGTGCTCACCGGCATGGCGAAGCGCACCGTCGACGGTGCGCGCACCATCTCCGTCTCCACTCCCGAGGAGCTCGACAAGCTGCTCGAGTGGCTCGACGCCGGCGCGTCGAGCACCTCCACGCAGCACGAGGGCGAGCACCTGTTCGCGGTCGAGCGGCTGGTCGTCAGCCCATCGGCCGGGGTGTTCACCCCGCTCGGCGGCCTCGACGACGGCTGCCAGATCCAGGTCGGCACCGTCGTCGGTCACGTCGGCGACACCGAAGTGCGCTCGCCGTTCGCCGGCGTGCTGCAGAGCTACATCGCGGTGGACGGCGAGCGAGTCACGCTCCGCCAACCCATCGCCTGGTTGAGGACGGTCTGAACATGCCTGCCATCCCGCCCAACGTTCGCGGAGCCATCATCACCGGATGGGGCACCGCGCTGCCCCCGAAGGTGGTCACCAACCACGACCTCGAGCAGACCATCGACACGTCGCACGACTGGATCGTCGACCGCACCGGCATCCACGAGCGACGCGTCGGCGGCTCCACCGTCGGCCTCTCCGTGGAGAGCGGCCGGATGGCGCTGGAGATGTCGGGCGTCGATCCGCTCGCCATCGACGCGCTCGTCCTCGACACCACCCCACCCGACCGCACCCTGCCCGCCAGCCCGCCCGCCGTGCAGACCGAGCTCGGCCTGAAGTGCGGCGCCTACGACGTGAACGCGGCCTGCAGCGGCTTCGTCTACGCACTCGTGCAGGCGCACGGCATGATCGCCATGGGAGCGAAGAAGGTGCTGGTCATCGGCACCGACACGCTCGCCCGCATCACCGACTGGTCGGACCGCAACACCGCCATCCTGTTCGCCGACGGCAGCGCCGCAGTGGTGCTGGAGGCCGTCGAGGGGCCGGGCCAGTTGCTCGGCTGGGACCTCGACGCCGACGGCACCGCCGAGAAGTTCCTCTACGCCGACATCGGTGGCTTCATCCAGATGGACGGCAAAGAGGTGTTCCGTCGCGCCGTTCGCATCATGGTCGACTCCGCCACGAAGAGCATGAACCACGCCGGCGTCACCGCCGACGACGTGTCGCTGGTGGTGCCGCACCAGGCCAACATCCGCATCATCCAGGCGTCGATGGACCGCTTGGGTCTGCCCATCGAGCGCGCGGTCACCGTGCTGCACCGCACCGGCAACACCTCGTCCGCGTCCATCCCGCTCGCGCTCGCCGACGCACTCGACAACGGCCGCGTCGCCAAGGGCGACCTGCTGCTGCTCGTCGGGTTCGGCGCCGGCATGACCGCGGCCAGCGCCATCCTCCGCTGGGGCGGCACCACGGCCGACGGCCCCGACGCCACGGTGCTCGCATGAGCCGCGTCGTGCTCGTCACCGGCGGCTCCCGCGGCATCGGCCTCGCCTGCGCGCAGCGCTTCGCCGCGCTCGGCGATCAGGTGGCCGTCACCTACAACAGCTCGCCGCCACCCGACGACTTCTTCGCCGTGCAGTGCGACGTCACTTCCACCGCGTCCGTCGACGCTGCATTCGCTGCCGTCGAAGCGCAGTTCGGTCCCGTCGAGGTGCTCGTGTCGAACGCCGGCGTCACCAACGACGGCCTGCTGCTGCGGATGAGCGAAGCCGACTTCACCGGCGTCATCGACGCCAACCTAACCGCTGCGTACCGCGTCACCAAGCGTGCCGCGCAGGGCATGCTGCGCGCACGCAAGGGCCGCATCGTGCTCATGTCGTCGGTGGTCGCACTGCTCGGCTCCGCGGGCCAGGCCAACTACGCCGCGTCGAAGGCCGGGCTGGTCGGCTTCGCCCGCTCCGTCGCCCGCGAGCTCGGCTCGCGCAGCATCACGTGCAACGTGGTCGCGCCGGGCCCGGTGGCCACCGACATGACCGCCGCGCTCGGCGAGAAACGCCTCGCCGAGCTCACCGCGGCGGTGCCGCTCGGCCGAGTCGCCACGGTCGACGAGATCGCCGGCGTCGTGGCCTTCCTGGCCTCCCCCGACGCGGCCTACATCACCGGCGCGGTCATCCCCGTCGACGGCGGCCTCGGCATGGGTCACTGAACCCTGTACAGACCCGCTCGCTATCATCCACTCGCACTACACAACATCAAGGAGTCCCCATGAGTGACGAACTGTTCGCCCGTTTCAAGAAGGTTGCCGTCGAGGTGCTCTCGGTGTCCGAAGACCAGGTGGTCCCCGAGGCCAAGTTCGGCGACGACCTCGACGCCGACAGTCTCGACCTCGTCGAACTGATCATGGGTCTCGAGGAAGAGTTCGGCGTGGAAGTCCCGGAGGAAGACCTCGAAGGTGTCGAGACCGTGGGCCAGGCCTTCGATCTCGTCGTCGGCAAGCTCTGATGCCCGCGCCGACCACGCCCTCTCCGATGATGGGCGACCGTGGCCGGCGCGTGGCCATCACCGGCTACGGCGTGGTCGCTCCGTGCGGCATCGGCAAGGCTGCGTTCTGGGCGGGCCTCAACGGCCCGGCCATCACCAGCGGTCGCACGGTCGAGATCACCGACTGGGACCCCACCCCCTACTTCGCCAACCCGAAGGAAGCGCGCCGCGCCGACAAGGTCGAGCAGTTCGCGGTCGCGGCCGCACAGGAATGCGTCGAGCAGTCGGGTCCCCCCGACGTCGACTCCAGCCGCATCGGCACCATCTTCGCCACCGGCGTCGGCGGCCTGCGCTCCACCGAGGAGCAAATCGGCGTGCTGCTGGAGAAGGGCGAGCGCCGCGTCTCTCCGTTCCTCGTGCCGATGATGATGCCCAACGCTGCCGGTGCGGCCATCTCCATGCGCTACGGCCTGCAAGGCCCCAACGAAACCATCACCACCGCGTGCGCAGCCAGCACCCACGCCATCGGCTACGCCGCCCGGCTCATCGCCTGGGGCATGATCGACGCGTGCGTCACCGGCGGCAGCGAGAGCGCTGCCTCCCCCATCGCCGTCGCCGCGTTCGGCAACATGACCGCGCTCACCAGCTCGGGCAACAGCCGACCCTTCTCCCCCGAGCGCGACGGCTTCGTGCTCGGCGAGGGTGCCGCCGTGTTCATGCTCGAGGAGTGGAACGTGGCCGTCGCTCGCGGCGCCACCATCATCGGTGAGGTGTTGGGCGCGGCCAGCAACGCCGACGCGCACCACATCACGGCACCCGCGCCCGGTGGCACCGGCGCCATCAAGTGCATGCGGCTCGCACTGGCCGACGCCGGCCTCTCCCCCGCCGACATCGGGCAGATCAACGCACACGGCACCTCCACACCGCTCAACGACGCGGCCGAAGCGGCCGCCGTGGCCGAGGTGTTCGGCGCGGGTGGCGTGCCCGTCACGTCCACCAAGGGTGTCACCGGGCATGCACTCGGCGCCGCCGGAGCGCTGGAAGCCGCGGCAGTGCTGCTCAGCATGGAGCACGCGCTCATCCCGCCCACGGCCGGCACCACGCAGCTCGACGACGGCTTCGAGATCGACCTCGTGCTGGGCACGGCCCGCCCGTGGACACCTGCGCCGACGATGTCGAACAGCCTCGGCTTCGGCGGCCACAACGGCACCATCATCCTGGCGCCCGCCGCCAACTGACCCGCGTCACCCGCGCAGGCCGCTCACCCGTCAGTAGAGGGAAACCCCTCGACCGACGCGGAGCGACAGATGGCAGACCTCGCCGAAGCAACCACCCACATCGCACTCCCACGACGAGATCGCATCGTCGTCACGCTGATCGCGGGACTGGCCGGCGGCGCGCTGTTGGGCGTGGCCGCACGCGCCTGGATGCGCCTGATCAGCGACGACCCCGAGTTCACGTGGAGCGGCACGCTGTTCATCGTCATCGGGTTCACGGTGTTTGGACTCACCCAGTCGATCGTCGCGGTGGTGCGGAGTCGAGCGACACGTCGGTGGCCGGTGAGGGTGGCGCGCACGATCGGCGCGATCGGGATGCTCCCGCTGTTCGTGGCCGCCGGCGCGATCATGTTCCCCACCGTGGTCGGCGCCGGCCTCGCCCGGTGGAGGGACGACTGGCGGCGGCCGTTCCGGGTGCTCCTCGCACTGGTCGCGTGCGGCCCGATCGTGTTCGTGGGCAGCGGTCTCGTCGACAGCTTCGGCTGGTCGCTGCAGACCGTCGCCGGCTCCTCGGTGATGCTCGCGGTCTACGGCGCCATCGTCAGCGCAACTCGGTTCACGCTCACCAGGGCCGAGGGCGCTCGGCGGTTGCCGGGATGGGTGCGCGTCGTGTTGGTCGTGCTCGTCTGCATCCTGGTGGTGCTGCCGATGGTTGGCGCGGGCTGAACCACTTCAGCCCGCGGTGTGTGGCGGTTCGGCACCACCGCTGGGCTCGATGCGCAGGATCCACGTGCCCGGCCCGAGGGGCGGTGTCGAGATGACGGACGGGCCGGCTCCGCTCTCGACCCTGGCCGCATGGCCTTCATCGAACCGACGGTTGGACGACAGCAGCCCGCCGATGATCGGCAGGGCGACCACGTTGGCCGCATGCAGGATGCCCATGATGAGCAGGATGCCGCCGACTCGGGCCACCTCGTGCTTGAGCTGGTTGCCGGTGGAATCCACCCAGTCGTCGTGCTCGACGAAGGTGACCGTGAACAGCACGAACGACGTGAAGATCAGGTAGTACGCGACGTCGGTGAGCACCAGGTAGCTCTTCCCGGTGCGCGGATTCGCACGGAACACGTCGGCCGCGTACGAGCGACCGAACCGTTTGATGAACGGTCCCAGGCCGACCGCGAGCGCGACCAGCACGATGTTGGTGATCAGTTCGATGACCCACCACGGCATGTTGAACCTCCTGTTTTCGTACTCGGACAATGAGAGCGCGAGCGCCGCATTCGCGACGACGAACCCGGCGAGACCGGCGAACAGCCGGAGACGGAACCGCCGACGCGCCCGCGCGTCGTCGAGCGACCTGGTCACGCGAGCGAAGAGATCGGGGTTCTCCGCCACCGACGCACGCACGTCGGCGAACGCATCGGCCAGACGCTGCTCCAGCATCGGCGAGCTCATCGATCGCCCAACACCCGATCGAGGGCCGCCATCGCGCGCTGCAGGTGCGTCTTCACCGAGTTCGCCGAGACCCCGAGGGTGGCCGCGATCTGGTCGATCGACATCTCCTCGAAGTAGCGCAGCGCGATGCAGTCGCGCTGTCGTGCGGGCAGGCCGCGCACCGCGTCGAGGACACGCCCGTGCTCTTCGGACCGAACGAGCTGATCGCCGGTATCGGTGTCGACGTCGATCTCGCGACCCTGCGCCGCGTGGTGACGCAGCGACACCAGGCCGCGGCGATTGTGATCGCGGGCCAGGTTGAGCACGATCGATCGCAGGTACGCGGGCGCTCGATCGATCGAGTCGATGCGGCCGGCGTGGCGCGCCAGGCGCAGGAACGCTTCCTGCACGATGTCCTCCGCGGCATCACGGTCGTCGACGAACAGCCGCGCCAGGCGCACGAGTGAGCGGCCCTCCGTCCGGAACAGCTCCACGACCAGTTGCTCCGCGTCGGCGCTGATGGTCTCGCCCTGCAGGCGTGCGGCGGCGATCGCCATCTCCAAACGCGACGGCTGCCGCATGGGAACCGGGAACACGAGCACGTGCATGAGGGCGTCAGCCTGTCACTCTGCGCCGCAGCCGCGCGCCGGCGTTCCTCGGCGCAGACGTGTCCATGGCCCGACAGACGAACGACGCCTGCTCGCGGGTGACACGTCGCGGAAGAAATCTCCAGCTCCTGTCACCCGTCCGGCAGTCTCATCCGTCCGTTCGCGTGACCGCGTCCGTGCACGAACGCTCACCTGGCGAGCGCCACCGCGCGAACATGGAGAGAACCGAGGGGGCCGCCGTGCCGAACGACGAACAACGACGAACGCTGAGTCCTCGCCGGATCGAACAGGTCGCGCTCGGCCTGATCGCGCTGTTCATGCTGCCGGCGGGGCTGCAGGCCGCGTTCGCGCCACGGTCGTTCTTCGACGACTTCCCGCTGGGTCGAGGATGGATCTCCCACGACGGCGACCTGTACAACGAGCACCTGGTGCGCGACGTCGGCGTGCTGTTCCTGGCATTGATCGTGGTCACCGTGTGGGCGGTGTGGCGCGAGGGTCTCGGCCGTGCGGTCGCGATCGCGTGGCTGGTGCAGGGCGTGCTGCACCTCTGGTACCACATCGGCCACGTCGACGAGTTCGACACCGCCGACAAGATCGGCATGATCGGCTCCCTCGTGACGATCCCCGTGCTGGCCGCGGTGGCACTCTGGGCCGGCGGTCGATCACGCCCCTGAGCTGGCCTCCGGCACTCTGTCACACCCTTCTGGCACTGTTCGGAGCATGACGAACACCGTGATCTTCGACCTCCAGCAGCCCAACCTCGCGCACACTCGGCTCGATTGCAGCCATCATCTCGGTTTCCTCGAGTTCATCGAGGACGCGCTGGGTGGGTGGTCCGGCGATGCCGACGAAGTCGAGGCAGCCGCCATCGATGCCGGCCTGATGGTGCCTGCATCACTGGCCGACCGCGCCAAGCCGTGCCCGCACTGCACGCTCGTGGCAGCCCCTTACTGGCGGGCCGCCGCCTGACCGTGCGTGTGGCCTACGCGTCGACCAGCACGAACATCAGCTCGCACTCGCACGCCACCTTGCCGTCGAGCATGGCACGGCCGCTGCCCTTGCCGGCGCGCGCCGACATCCGCCCCAGCTCCACCTGCAGCTCCAGCGTGTCGCCCGGGCCCACCTGACGGCGGAACCTGGCCGAGTCGAGCCCTCCGAACAGCGGCAGCTTGCCGGCGAAACGATCGTCGGCCAGTACGGCGATGGCCCCCATCTGCGCGATGGCCTCGCACATCAGCACGCCGGGCAGCGTCGGGCGCCCCGGGAAGTGCCCGCTGAAGAACCACTCGTCGCCCGTGAGGTGCCAGAGACCGGTGCCACGCTCACCCGGAGTGAGGGCCGTGATCTCGTCGACGAACAGGAACGGCGGGCGGTGCGGCAGCACGCTGGCCGGGGCCGGGAACTCGCTCATGCACCCACCGCTTCCAGCAGCTTCTTGGGCGTGTCGGCCGGGCTGATCTTGTACCAGGCGTGCTCGACCCGGCCGTCGGCGCCCACCAGGAACGCGGAGCGGACGATACCCATGTACTTCTTGCCGTAGTTGGTCTTCTCCGCCCACACTCCGTAGGCCTCGGCCACCGTGTGCTCGGTGTCGGCGAGCAGCGGAAAGCCCAGCGTGTACTTGTCGTCGAACTTCTTCTGCGCGGCCGGCTTGTCGGGGCTGATGCCCACGATGGCGGTTTCCCCCACCTGCCGAGCCACGTCGCGGAAGGTGCCACCCTGCCGCCTGC
>CAZWCU010000027.1:0-15825 GCA_964632715.1 uncultured Bifidobacterium sp.
TCCAGATCGTGGGCACCTACAACCCTCGTACCGAGCCGTCCACGCTGACGGTCGACAACGAGAAGGCTGTGAAGTGGCTGCTCGACGGCGCACAGCCCACCGAGCGCGTGAAGAAGCTGCTCGAGATCTCGGGCGCCTGGGCCGAGTTCGGCACCGCTCGCGCGGCGAAGTAATCCGGCTGCCATCGTGACCGACGACGTGACCGATCTCGACCCCACCGACAACGACGGCGACGTCGACGACGAGCTTGCCCCCACGGCCATCGCCGTGCTCACCCACGTGGTGCGCTCCATCGTCGACGACCCGGAACAGGTCACCGTCGACGCCAGCGAGAGCCGCGGCAAGGTGCGCCTGGAAGTGCGCGTCGGCCCCGGCGACCTGGGCCGTGTCATCGGCCGACGTGGCCGCACGGCGCAGAGCATCCGCACCGTGGTGCGCGCTGCTGCCACCCGCGACGACGTCGATGTCGACGTCGACTTCGCCGACTGACCCGCCGTTCGCGCGGTCTGGTCGCTCCGGTTCTCCATCGATGTCAACCTCCGAACTCCTCGAGGTCGGTCGCATCGGTCGCGCCCACGGCGTGCGCGGTGCGGTCTACGTGTCGCTGCTCACCGACCGCACCGAGCGGCTCGATGTCGGTGCACGCCTCCAGGCGAAGGGCGGCTGGCTCGTGGTCGCCTCCGCACGACCCGCCGGCACACGCTGGCTCGTGCAGTTCGAGGGCCTCGACGATCGCACGGCCGCCGAGGTGTACGTGAACACCCCGCTCCTCGCGGAGCCGCTCCCGTCGCTCGACGACCAGGGCTGGTACGTGCACGACCTGATCGGTTCGTCGGTGGTGAGCGGCGACGGCAGCGAGCACGGCCGCTGCGTGTCGGTCATCGCCAACCCGGCGCACGACCTGCTCGAACTGGACAGCGGGGTCCTGGTGCCGGTGGTGTTCGTCACCGGGATCGCCGACGGTGTGGTCACCATCGACCCGCCCGACGGTCTGTTCGACCTGCTCTGAACGTCGCCTCGCGAACCCGTGTATCGGCTGGTCGCCGGGCGACTCTGTGTGCTGTGAAAAACAACGAGCGCGGCGCGCATCGTCAAGTCCGATCCGGGCATGTTGCAGTCTGTGGTCAATCGGACACCTTCCGTGGCATCCGCACCAAGACACTGTGTAGAGTTCATCAAGACGTCTTCCAATCAGCGGACACGGTGCGTACTCTCACCGAACGGAAGGACGAGCGACCGCGGGCAGGGCAGACGAACACGGGCCCTCGCCTGGTTCACGGGTACACGTCGGAAAGGCAGGAATCGTGCCGCGCAACAAGCTGAAGATGGTTCTGGTCGGTGGCGACGCACTCGCGATCGGTCTTGCGTACCTCATCGTCGTGGCGTGGGTCGACTTCAACGCGACCTTCGGCGAGATGAAGGCGTTCCTCGTCGTGTCGTGCGCGGTCGTCGTCGGCCTCTTCGCGATGCGCGGCCAAGGGCTGTTCCTCGCTCGTGTCAGCGCGGTTCGCATCGTCGAGCTCACCCGCACCACTCGCGCGATGGCGGTGCTGGCCGTCGGCATGATCGTCGTCGACCGGGTGCTACGCCTCAACTTCCGCATCCGCTACATCGTCGCCGGCGCAATGCTCGCGTGGGTGTTCCTCGTCATCTGCCGCTCCGCGTTCCGTGCATGGGTCTCGGTGAAGCGCACGAAGGGTCACCACCAGCGGCGAGTGCTCGTGGTCGGTGCCGATGCCGAAGCAGCTCGCCTCATCGAACTGTTCTCCACTCACGCCGATCTCGGCATGGCGGTGGTCGGCATCGTCGGCAACCACCAGGACGCCATCGAGAACAACATGGCAGCGCTCTGGCTGGGCGAGACCGACGACGCCGAAGCGGTCGTCATGGCGCACGACGCGTCGGGCGTTGTCGTGTCGCCGACCGCACTCACCTCGGCACGCCTCAACGCGCTCATCCGCAACCTGCAGCACCACGATCTCCACGTGCACCTGGCCACCGGCGTGTCGGGCATCGATGCTCGCCGCCTGCGTTCGCTGCCGCTGTCCCACGAGCCGATGCTGTACGTGGAGGCGCCGTCGCTGTCGAAGCTGCAGCTGGCCGCCAAGCGCACCTTCGACCTGGTTGTCTCGGTCATCGTCCTCGTCCTGGCCTCGCCGGTGTTCCTCGTGGTGTCCATCGCCATCAAGCTGGGCGACCGCGGGCCGGTCTACTTCCGCCAGGAGCGCGTGGGCCGCAACGGCACCACGTTCGGTGTGCTGAAGTTCCGCACCATGCGCGTCGACGCCGAGGAGCAGCTGGCCAAGCTGCGCGCCGAGAACGAGCGCCACGGTCCGCTGTTCAAGATGGAACGAGACCCTCGGGTCACCCGTGTCGGACGCCTGCTGCGCGAGACCAGCCTCGACGAGCTGCCGCAGCTGATCAACGTGCTGCTCGGTCAGATGAGCCTGGTCGGCCCGCGTCCGGCCCTGCCGTCGGAGGTGGAGAACTTCGGTCCCGACCTGCGCCAGCGCGAGCAGGTGCTGCCGGGCATCACCGGGCTCTGGCAGGTGGAGGCCCGCGACAACCCGTCGTTCGAGGCGTACCGCCGTCTCGACCTGTTCTACGTGGAGAACTGGTCGATCACGCTCGATCTGCTCATCCTGCTCGGCACCGTCGAGCACCTGCTGGTGCGGCTGTTCACGTCGCTGCGCCGCAAGCCCCCGCAGGCGGCCGCCGAGGTCGTCGGCGGCACCGGCACGGTGTCGGAGAGCGCTGCCTGACGGTCGGCGTACGCCAGGTCAGCGCAGGCGCTCCACCTGCACCACGGCGAACACGGGGATGGGGCCGTACACGTGCGGGAACGCCGCTGGGGCGTCGCCGAGCTGCTCGTGCACCACGGGGACGTCGAGGAGCGACTCGTCGATGTGCAGCAGCAGCAGTTCCTCCACGTCGGCGTAGAAGCGCTCCACCGTGGCCGGCCACTGTTCCGCCGTGCTGCAGTGGATGAAGCCTTCGTCGGCGAGATCGGCGTCGCGCGTGGAGCCGGTGTGCATGCCGTCGGCCAGCGAACGCGCCCAGCGGGCAGGGTCGGTGAGGTGGTAGATCATCACACGTAGGCTTGCAGACGCGATGCGCATCGACGTCTTCACCATCTTCCCCGGCCTCGTCGACAGCTTCTGCGCCGAGAGCCTGCTCGGCAAGACCCGCACCTCGGGCCTGCTGGACCTGCGCCTGCACGACCCGCGATCGCACACCACCGACGTGCATCGCACCGTCGACGACGCGCCGTTCGGGGGCGGCGCCGGGATGGTGATGAAGGCGGAGCCGCTGTTCGCGGCGGTGGAGGCGGCACAGCCACCCCGCCCGCTGCTGCTGCTCGGCCCTGGCGGCCGCCGGTTCGATCAGGCGATGGCGAACCAATTGGCCGGCAGCGACGGCTTCTCGCTGCTGTGCGGTCGTTACGAGGGCGTCGACCACCGCGTGCGCGAGCACCTGGTCGACGGCGAACTGAGCGTGGGCGACGTGGTGCTCAACGGCGGCGAAGTCGCGGCGTGCCTGGTCATCGAAGCCGTGGTGCGCCTGCTGCCCGGTGCGATGGGCAACGCCAGCAGCCCGGTCGAGGAGAGCTTCGGCGCCGCCGGCCTGCTGGAGGAGCCGCACTACACCCGCCCCGCCGAGTTCCGCGGGTGGGCAGTTCCCGACGTGCTGCGTGGCGGCGACCACGCCCGCATCCAGCGCTGGCGGCGTGCGCAGGCCCTGCATCGCACGTTGCGCGACCGCCCCGATCTCATCGACGTGCGCGGCGGTCTCAGTGAAACCGACCGGCGACTGTTGGAAGAGTTCCCATCAGTGCCCTATCCTTGAGCGTTCCCTAGCAGACCGCTGTAAGAGAGTTCGCGCCATGAAGTCCACCGATTTTGTCGACAGCCAGTCCCTCCGCACCGATATCCCGAACTTCGGGCCCGGCGACGAGCTCAAGGTGCACGTGAAGGTGGTCGAGGGCAACAAGGAGCGCGTGCAGGTGTTCCAGGGCAACGTCATCGCCCGTCAGGGCAGTGGCGTGCAGGAGACCTACACCGTGCGCAAGCTCAGCTACGGCGTCGGCGTCGAGCGCACCTTCCCGGTGCACACGCCCACCGTTGCCAAGATCGAGGTCATGAAGCGGGGCGACGTGCGCCGCGCCAAGCTCTACTACGTGCGCGATCGCATCGGCAAGCGCGCCAAGATCAAGGAAAAGCGCGACGCCTGATCGGCGTCTCGAATCGGTCGAAGCAGACCCACGTTGAGTTCTGACGATCTCGAGAACTTCGAGGCCGAGCGAGAGCTCCAACTCGCTCAGGAGTACCAGGACGTCGCGGCCATGTTCCGCTTCGCCGTGGAGACCGAGCGCCGTTTCTACCTGGCCAACGAAGTCAACGTCTCCGTCACCGGCGACCCTTCGCGCCCGGTGATCGAAGTGGAGTTGGCAGACGCATGGGTATGGGACATGTACCGCAAGACCCGATTCGTCCCGAAGGTGCGGGTGCTCACGTTCAAGGACGTGAACGTGGAGGAGCTCCCCCCGATCGAGCTGTAGTCGAACCGTCGCTCGCCGCACAGGCGCGAGGTCGGTTCGGTGAGAACGAGGCGGCGCGGTGGTACGTGGCGCGCGGGTATCAGGTGACCGCCCGCAACTGGCGATGCGCCGCCGGCGAGATCGACCTGGTGCTCGCACGACCGGGTGAAGTGATCTTCTGCGAGGTGAAGGCACGCGCCAGCAGCGAGTTCGGCGGGCCGCAGGGCGCGGTCAACTGGCAGAAGCAGCGCCGCCTACGCCGCCTGGCGGCGATGTGGCTGGCGCAGGAACGTCCGAGTGGCGCGGTGACGGTGCGATTCGACGTGGCCGCCGTGATCGGCGCGCGCATCGAGGTGATCGAGGCCGCATTCTGACCGCTGCGTGCTGACCTACCATCCCGCCATGGAACTCCGCGGATCGCACGTACTGGTGACCGGGGCCTCGCGAGGCATCGGCGAGGCCATGGCGCGGCGCTTCGCCGCAGCGGGCGCCCGAGTGTCGTTGGCAGCGCGCACGCTGCCCGCGCTCGCCGCCCTCGCGAGCGAACTGCGCGGCGCCGCGTTCGACGTCGACCTGCTCGACCCGGCGGCGGTCGACGGGCTCATCGAGCGTGTCGAGCGCGACGCGGGCCCCATCGACGTGCTGGTCAACAACGCCGGCGTCGAGACCAACCAGTGGTTGCACCTCGACGATCCGCAGCACCTGCGCGACGCCATCGCGCTGAACCTGGAAGCACCGGTGATGCTCACGCGAGCCGTGCTGCCCGGCATGCTGGCCCGCGGCAGGGGCAGCCTGGTGTTCACGTCGTCGTTGGCCGGCACTGCCGGCTTCCCGGGCCTGGCGGTGTATGCGGCCACCAAGGCAGGCATCAACAACTTCGTCGCGAGCGTGCGGCTCGAGCTGCGCGACACACCGGTGCACCTCACGCTGGTGGCGGCCGGGCCGATCGACACACGGATGTGGGATGCACTGGAGGACCAGACCGACTTCGACCCGATGCTGCGTCGCCTCAACATGCTGCACCTCATCCCGAAGAAGTCGCCCGACCTGCTCGCCAGGCGCACGGTCAGCGCGGTGCAGCACGACCGACGTCATGTGCGTGTGCCGCGCCGGCAGAGCCTCACCTACTGGCTGGGCGAATCGCCTCGTCGCATCACCGAGCTGGCGCTCACGAAGGTGCCGTTCGTGCCGCCTGCCCCATCAGCCGAGTAGCGCCCACGCCAGCAGCGCGACGCATGCCACCACGGCGGCGGCGACGAACCAGTAGTCGGACTTCCTGGCGACGCGCTTGCGGTGCGGATCCATGCCCATCCGATCAGTATCGTCCGCCGACATGGAAACATTGCACGTTGCCCGCGAGAACGGTGTCGTCACGATCACCCTCGGGTCCCGCCAAGAAGAACGCCATCAACGGCGCGATGTGGGACGAACTGCTCGCGACGTTCCGGGAAGTGGCCGACTCGTCCGACGACCGGGTGGTGGTCATCACCGGCGGCTCCGGAGAGTTCTGCAGTGGAGCCGACCTCACCGGCGGCGGCAACGACCGCCACCAACTCGCGGCCATGCGTCACGTCGGCGATGTCGCGCTCGCATTGCACCGCCTGCCGCAGCCCACCATCGCCAAGGTGCGCGGCGTGGCCGTCGGCGCCGGCTGCAACCTCGCGCTCGGTTGTGACCTGGTCGTGGCCGGCGACACTGCCCGCTTCTCCGAGATCTTCGCCAAGCGCGGCCTCAGCATCGACTTCGGCGGCTCGTGGCTGCTGCCGCGCCGGGTCGGGCTGCACAAGGCGAAGGAGCTCGCGTTCTTCGCCGACATCATCGACGCCACGGAGGCCGAGCGCATCGGTCTGGTGAACCGGGTGGTGGCCGATGGCGACCTCGACGCGTTCGTCGACGACTGGGCGCAGCGCCTCGCCGCCGGTCCGCCCATCGCGGTGGCGATGACCAAGCGGCTGCTCGACAACTCCATGCAGGTGACGCTGGAGGAGGCACTCGACGACGAGGGGATGTCGCAGACCATCAACTTCGGCACCAGCGACACGCCGGAGGCCATCATGGCATTCGTCGAGAAGCGCACCCCTCGGTTCAAGGGCCGCTGACCCGCACCACGCGCGCGCTGACGCCCGCGACGGGCGGCCGGTCACTAGCGTGACGTGCGATGCGACGACTGGTGGTGGCGTGTATCGGCTTCCTGGCCGTACTGAGCTGCACCTCGCGCGCCTCGGCCGCCCCGGTGCCACCGCCCGACACCACGGTCACGACCACCACCACTGTCCCTGGGGAGTTGCCGCCGGCGCGCGGTCCACTCGTCGTGGTGCCGCCGGGTTGTGCGGTGCCCGCGCCGGCGCGAGCGGTGTTCGTCGGCACCATCCTGGTGGTCGACGATCCGGTGAAGCCGTCCACCTACCGGTTCCGTGTCGACACCCTGCTGGCCGGAACGCTCGACGGGTTCATCGTTCCCAACCCGGAGATCGCGGCCGACCTCGTGGACGTGCGCTACGGCGACGAGGCACGCTTCCTGGAAGTCGGCCAGCAGTACCTCGTCGGCGTGGCGGTGCAGGCCGAGACCGGGCTGCTGGTGAGCACCGTCCGCGAAGCCGCCCCGCTGTTCGGCGGCGATGCGGTGATCGGCGCCGACGACAGCGACATCGACTGCCCACGGGTGAGCGACCCCGTGCGCACGCTCACGCCCGACGGAGGTTCCGTCGACACCGGCGTGCTGACACCGCTGCGCGGTGAAGGTCGTTCGCTGCTGCTGGCAGTGCTCACTCCGTTCGGCATCGCGTTCGTCGCGCTGCTGGCACTGGTGCTGTTGAAGCACCTGTTCTTCGCAGTCGGCCGCTCGCTGCGCGACATGGGCGACTCCACGGCTCGCGCGCAGGTGCAGCGCGCCACCCGCCGTCACCAGATGGCGTCAGGGACCGACCAGGCGGGCCACTAGCTCGGCCTGTCGTTGCGCCCACTGCTCGATCATCACCTGGTCGGCGGGGCCCGAGGCGCGACACATCACCAACACTCCGCCGACCACGGGCTCGCCGAGCAGTTGCTCGAGCGCCAGGCCGTACGCGGCGAGCTGCGTGCCGTAGCGATGCAACCGCTCGGTACGTTCCGCTCCTTCCGGCACCTGGTCCGTCTTGTAGTCGACGATGAGCAGGCCGTGCTCGGGGTGACGGACGAGCAGGTCGATGTAGCCCTCGACGACGGTGCCGCCCACTTCGGTGGCGACGAACAGTTCGCGCCAGTGCGGCTGGTGGACGCTCTCGGCCACGATGGGCGCCTGCAGCGCGCTGCGCGCGAGCCGCTCGATGGTGCGCTCGTAGCCGAGCACGCCCTCGGCAGCGGCCTGTGCTGCGGCAAGGCCGGCCAGGTTGCTGCCGGTGCGCAGGTCGGCGTACTGCAGCACGGCATGCACGGCGCGGCCCACCGCGGTGCCGTAGCGGCCGCGCTGCCAGGGCGGCAGGTCGAGGTCGACCGGGTCCTTGCGCAGCCCGACATCGGCCGGTGCGGCGAGGTGCCCGGCGAGGGCGGTGGCGCTGAGCGCGGCGGGCCGTCCGGCGCGGTCGAGGTCGGCCTGCCAGGTGGCGAACCACGTGGCTTCGTCGGCCCACGGCAGCTCGTCGGCCACGCGGGCGACGGCGGGCAACACCGCATCGGTGCGCTCGAACGGCCGCTGCACCGCGCCCTCGCACGCCTGGGCGAGCTGTTCGGCGGCCGAGCCGGTGGTGCGCTCGCCGCGGTGGAGCGACACGACCAGGTGATCCATCGCTCGGGTGCACGCCACGTAGAGCAGCCGCCGGCGTTCGGCGTCGCTCATCTGCTCGTCGACCGGTGCGAACTGCTCGTACGTGGGGTCGAGCATGTCGCTGAGCGCCCAGGTCTGCGCTGGCCACACCACGCGACGGCCGCGTGCTCCCATCGGCCGGGCGGTGAGCCCCGACACGATGGCGATGGGGAACTCGAGTCCCTTCGCTGCGTGGATGGTCATGATGCGCACCACGTCGTGGTCCGTCTCGGGCAGCACGGTCTCGGCGACGAAGCGCCCTTCGTCGCCCTGCAGGCGGGTCCAGAGCAAGTAGCGGCGCACGCCGTGCCCGCCGGCTTCGCTCCAGGCACGGGCCTGGTCGATGACGAACCGCACTCGCCGCCAGACGTCGCGGCTGTCTCGCTGCGCGAGCGCCAGTTCCATCACGCAGCGCTCCTGCACCAGCCAGCCGAGCAGTTGCGAGGGCGTGCTGTACGGCACCCGGGCCGCGACCTCGGCCAGGCACGTGAGCCCGACGGCGACCGGGTGGTCGTGGAGCTCGGGCGGCAGCGTGGCCGGGTCGGGCCACCGCCAGCGCTGACCGTGCGCGACCTTCCACTCGTAGAGGTGGCGGTCGCTGCACCCGAACAGCGGCGTGCGCAGCGCCGACACGATGGCGAGCTCGTCGGTGGGATCGTCGGCCGCCCGCAGCGCGAGCATCAGCGCGCGCACTTCGGGTGCCGCGTAGACCAGCGAGCTGTTCTCCGCGCGGTACGGCACGTCGTGGGCGGCGAGCGCCACCTGCAGCGCAGGGAGGGAGAGGCGTGAGGGGAGCAGGATGGTGATGTCGCCCGGGCGGCACGGGTGCAGTGCCCCGTCGCGCCAGACGGGCCACTGGTGGGCGAGCGCCTGGACCACGGTGGCGGCGACGTCGTCGGCCTCGCGCTCGCGCATCACCTCGGCGGCAGCGCGCGGCAGGTCGAGGTGCGGTGCTGCGCCGAGCACGGTGACGGTGCCGTGCGAGTGGCCGCCGGTGCGTGCGGCGATGAGCGGCTCGTACGCAGGCTGCACGTCGGGCTCGGCGAGGATGAGGTTGCCCATGGTGTGGTTGACCCAGTCGATGACGGGTGCCGCACTGCGGAAGTTGGCCGAGAGCGTGGCGCGTTCGGCGCCGATCTGGTCGCGGGCTCGCAGGAACTGTGCGATGTCGGCGCGGCGGAAGCGGTAGATGCTCTGCTTCGGGTCGCCGACCACGGTGAGCCGACCGGCCAGTGGCAGCAGCGTCCGCCAGTCGACGCCGTCGATCTGCTGCGCGGGTTCGGCCGTGATGCGCACCGCGAGTTCGAGCTGGATCGGGTCGGTGTCCTGGAACTCGTCGAGCAGCACGTGCGTGTAGCGACGGTGCAGTTGCTCGCGCACGTCGGCGTGCGTGGCGGCGAGCCGGCGGGCGAGCACCAGCAGGTCGTGGAACTCCAGCTCGCCGTCGAGCTGGCGCATCTCGACCGACGAGAGCGTGAACTCGCGCAGCAGCGCGCCGAGCGTGAGCCGGCGTTCCTCGTTGAACAGTCGCATCGCGTCGTGCGCTCGTGTGGCCGCCTCGGCCACCGCATTCTTGAACGCGGGCAGCACGTCGGCGGAGCCGTGGAACTTCTTCCAGTTCGCCGCGTTGCCCTTCGGCTTCGCCTCGGTGATGAGGCCCAGCACGCGCAGCAGTTCGGCCAGCGGCAGTGGAGCGGCGAGCAGGCGGGCCCGTTCGGCGAACAACTGGCACAGCTTCTCCTGGCTGTCGCCGGGCGGCGGCTGGAACGCGGCGACGGCCGCGCACTGTGCCGCCACTGCGGCCTGCAACGGCAGCTCGTCGACCGCGGGCGGCACGGCGGGCGAGACCCGCTCGGCCACGAGGTCCCAGTTGGCCTGGAAGTCTTCGGCCATGCGCCGGACGCCCTTCTCGATGCCGAAGTTGTCGTACTGGCACAGCTCGACCAGCCGCACGGACTCGGGGTCGTCGAGCAGCGTTTCCAGGAAGTCGGTGAAGCGTTCGTGGAACGCGGTGGCGCTCTGCACTTCGTCGAGCACGGCGAACTGCGGCGGCAGCTGCGCCTCGATGGGGAACTCGTTGAGCAGCCGTCGGGCGAACGCGTGCAGCGTGCCGATGGGCGCCTGGTCGAGCTCGTCGAGTGCTGCCGCTGCCAGCTGCGCGTGCCCGTCGGCACCGACAGCCGCGGTCTCGAGCGATGCCCGCACCTTGTGGCGCAGCTCGGCAGCCGCCTTGTCGGTGAACGTGATGGCCGCGATGCTGCTCACCGGCACACCGCTGGTGATGAGGTTGACGACGCGGCGCACCAGGGCCGTGGTCTTGCCGCTGCCCGCACCGGCTTCCACGAAGAGCGTGGTGGTGAGCGCATCGGTGACCAGGTTGCGGTGCGCCTGATCGGGCGCCGGCGGGAGCGCGGCCGGCGAGGGACCGGCGACGTCGAGCGTGCTGAACAGGTCGAGTTGGTCACCCATCGGTGGCCTCCGCTTCGGTGGCGGGGCCGCTGACGGCGTCGGCCTCGGGAGCGTCGGCGATGCCGAGCAGTGCGGCGACCCGCGGGTCGGCGAGCTTGCGCTCGAACTGCGACCAGCGCTCCGCGGTGCCGAGATGGTCGGGGTCGCAGTACTCGCAGGGCACGAAGCTGAGGCGGAACTGCGACTTCTCCGGGCGGGCCACGAACACCCCCGAGCGGATGCCGTGCACGATGCGTTCCAGCCCAGACGTGACCTGCGGCCACGCATCGGGGTCGATGGTGCACGTGACCCGCTGGTAGTCGCCGCGGCCGAAGAAGCCGTACTCGGCGATGACCGGCGTGTCGGCGGCGGCGGTGCCATCGCCGACCATCGCGAGGGCGGCCGCCGCATAGGCCGGCAGCTGGAACTTGGTGCCGCCGGCCGTGGGGTCCGCGTCGGTGATGTCGCGGTAGCTGCTGGCGCTGCCCGTCTTGTGGTCGGTGACCACCAGGCTGCCGTCGGCGCACCGGTCGATGCGGTCGACCGAGCCGCGCAGCCACACCTGCGTGCCGTCGGCGAGCGTGATGAGGGCGGGCGCCCCGTCGTCGAAGCCGAAGCGGTGCTCGGAGGCGACCACCTGCGCATGGCGTGCAGCGACGAGCTCGCTGTCGTGGTGCAGCCACATCGCCAGCTCGTGGCGCTGGCGGCCCTGCTCGCTGCGCCAGAAGGCGGTGCGGCCGGTCGCACCTTCCAGTTCCAGTGCGCCGGCGGCGACGGCGAACTCGTCGAGCAGCGCCTCCAGGTGCTGGCCCGACCAGCCGTCGGGCCCTGGTTGCGGCAGCTCGCCGCGCAGCACCCGACGGTGGAAGCGATCCAGCGCCTCGTGCACGAGCGTGCCGCGATCTCGTGGAGTGATCTGCAGTTGCTCGTCGGGTTGCTCCACGGGTTGCAGGCCGAGGACGTAGCGCATGAACCATCCGTGCGGGCACGCGACCCACGCTTCGAGGCGCGTGGGCGAGATGGCGCTGGTGCCGAGCGGGTCGATGTGGAGGCCGCTGAGGTCGCCGTCGTACTCGGTGAGCTGCGGCAGCGCTCGGGCGGTGAGCATCGCGGTGCCGACGCGCAGCGGCTGCAACGACTGCACCAGCGGATGGGAAGCGACGGCGGCGCCGGAACGAGCCGCGTGGGTGAGTGCGCGGATGCGGTGCTGCGACAGGGTGGCAGGGAACGCCGCATGGGCCAGGCCGGCGGCGAACGACGGCACGGAGGCGACGTGCACCGGCAGGGCCACCGCCAGCTCCGCGATCCAGCGCGACGGCTGGCGCAGTGCCGTGGCTCGCAGGTCGCCGCGCGGGGTGAGCAGCACGGCCCGGCGGGTGCCGGCGAGCGCCGCCCACAACTGGCGTTGCTGCTCCTGCGCCAGCTCGCTGTTCACCGGCAGCGCGCCGTCGGTGAGCGCGCGGTCGTGGTCGGCCAGCAGTGCTTCTGGTGGGGGAGGCGCCGGCAGCATGCCCTCGCAGGCACCGACCACCACCAGCAGATCGAACGGCTGCCCGACGGCGAACGCCAGCGGGCCGACCTGTACGCCGACACCGATGCGGCCGACGCGTCCGGGAGCGCTCTCCAGCTCTGAATCCAGCGTGTGCGCGAACACCGTGCGGGTGACCGGTGCGGCGAGCGCGTCGAGACGGCTGAGCCGGTCGAGCGCGGCCTGCACCGAGGTGTACGCCTCGAACTCCTCGGTGGGGAGGGCCTGGATGCGGTGGTGCCCACCCAGCCAGCGGTGGAGGAAGCGGTGCCCGAGCGCGGCCCAGTGCTCCCACGTGTGCGGTTCGTCGGAGCCGCCGAGCTGCTCGCGCAGTTCGGCCACGAACGACTGCAGCTGCAGCGCCGCGTCGGCCTCCTGATCGGAGCCGGCTGCCCGTTTGCGTTGGCTGAAGGCGGTGAGGCGGTCGCTCCAGTCGGACTCGCCCGCCAGCCCGGCCTCGCGAGAGAGCCGCTCCCATCGCTGGCGCGGCACCAGCGCACCGTCGACCGTGCGCGCCGGCACGTGCGCCAGCAGCGCGAACAGGTCGGCGCGGCGGATGCCCCGCCGGTCGAGGCGGAGCAGGTCGAGCACGAGGCGTGCGGCCAGTCGCTCGTGGAGGGCGACACCGGGACGACCGTTCCAGGGGATGCCCGCCGCATGGAGGTGCTCGCCGACGAGGCGGGCGTACGGCTCGTTGCGCGGCCACACGATGCCGATTCGGTGCAGCGGAGTGCCGTCGTGCACCGCGGCGACGACGGTGCGGATGGCCTCGCGCGCTTCCTCGTCGGCGTCGGACGCATCGACCAGGTCGAGCTCGATGCCGGTGGGCGTGAGGTGCTCGCCGGCGATGACGACCACCTGGCCGTGCTGCGCCAGAGCGTCGAGCAACGCGTGCTCGGTGGTGCGCAGCCGTTGCGGCAGGAAGACGATGGTGCGGGTGGGTGCGCGCTGGGCGGCGCTGCACGCGGACAGCAGCAGATCGGCTTCGTCGTACCACTCGGCCTTCAGCGCGGCGTGCACCTGGCCGCAGAGGCGCACGACTTCGCGCCCGCGCTCCGAGCCGCGCGTGGCGAGGTGGTGACGCATGGGCCCGGGCAGGTGCCGCAGGTCGCGGTAGGTGCCACGGATGGCGGTGATGGTGGCCTGGTGCTGCGCGATGGGCTGGAAGAGACCGGTGGACGCGGCGAGCACCTGGCGTACCGCCACGTCGACCACGGGTGTGGACACGGGCCGGCGGCCGCTCTCCGCGAGCGCCTGCCCGCCCAGCAGTTCGGCGAAGCGGAACGCGGTGAGGAACTGCGCAGCGGCGATGCCACCGTTGGCGGCCAGCCACCGACGCGCCGCGACGCCGACCGCGTTGGAGTGCACCAGCACGGTGATGGTGGCCAGCGGATCGCCGGCCTGCAGCTGGTCGACCGCGGCGCGCAGGGCGCGGAACGCCGGCGGACCGTAGGGGGTGGTGACCTGCTGCAGCGGCATCGACTGGCACTCTACGAAAGGGGTGCGCGAGAGTGCGCGTTGCCCCTGGTCAGGCGGTGAACGCAGCCTCGGCGCGGGCGCGCAGATCACTGACCGCGTGGGCAAGACCCTCCGGGTCGCGGTACAACGCACTGCCCGCCACCAGGATGTTGGCGCCCGCTGCGGCTGCGCCGGCGACGGTGCCGGGGCCGATGCCGCCGTCGACCTCGATGTCGACCCGATCAGTCAACCCGGCCGCGGCGATGAGCGCACGCAGCTCGCGGATCTTGGGTTCCATGGTGGGGAGGTACGGCTGTCCGCGGAACCCCGGGTTGACGGTCATCACGAGCACCATGGCGACGAGGTCGAGCACGTGTGCCACGGCCGAGACGGGCGTGGCCGGGTTCAACGCCACCGACGCCTTGCCGCCGAGCGATGCGATGTTGCCGAGCGTGCGGTGCAGGTGCTCGCAGGCTTCGGCGTGCACGATGAGCCGCTCGCAACCCGCCTCGATGTACTGCGCGGCCATGACATCGGGGGTGAGCACCATCAGGTGCGCTTCGAACGGCAGCGAGGTGTGCGGGCGCGTGGCGGCGATGACATCGGGACCGAACGTGAGGTTGGGCACGAACTGACCGTCCATGACATCCCACTGGATGCGGTCGACACCGGCCGCCTCGAGTGCGGCGACTTCCTCGCCGAGACGGGCGAAGTCGGCGGGCAGCATGCTGGGGGCAATCTCGATCCGAGGCACGGGTGCGAGGGTACTGCGCGTGGCTGCGGCTCACCATGTCCGTAAGCTCGCCGAATGGTGCAGGCAGAGGTGTCGTCGAGCGACGGTTCGGTGCACATCGAGAAGATGGCGGCCGGCGGCGATGCCATCGGCCGCCTGCCTGACGGCCGGGTGGTGTTCGTCGAGGGCGCCCTTCCCGGTGAGCGAGTGCTCGTCGAGCTGCGCACCACCAAGCGCGACTTCGCCAAGGGACGCGTGGCCGAGGTGCTCGACGCATCACCGCACCGGGTCGAGCCGCCGTGCCCCGAGCTCGCGAAGGGGTGCGGTGGATGCGGCTGGCAGCACGCCGCTCGGAGCGCGCAGCTGCAGTGGAAGGCCGACATCGTCGTCGATGCACTCCGTCGCACGGCGAAGCTGCCGGATGCCGACGTGCGCATCGGCGGCGCGGTGGGCCCGTGGGAGTACCGCACCGGCATGCGGTTGGCGGTCGCGGCCGATGGTCGGGTGGGGCTGAGAGCGGCATCGAGTCATCGAGTCGTCGGCCTTGGGTCGTGCATGGTCGCGCACCCTGCGCTCGCGGCGATGCTGGGCGACCTGCGCGTGTGCAGCGCCGAGGAGGTCTCGCTGCGCGTCAGCGCAGCCACCGGTGAGGCAACGGCATGGTCGTCCGACGCAGGCGTGCGGTTCTCGGGCTTGCCGGCACACGTCGCGGTCGGTCCCGCGGCAGCGCTCACCGAGGTGGTCGCGGGAGCGCGCCTGCAGGTGACCGCAGCGTCGTTCTTCCAAAGTGGTCCCGCGGCGGCCGAGCTCCTCGTGCACACGGTGCGCGACGCGTGCGGTGACGCCCTGGCCCGGCTCGATGGCCCGCTGCTCGACGCGTACGGCGGCGTCGGGCTCTTCGCCGCGACGCTGGGTGCCGCACGGTCCATCGTCGTGGAGAGCTCGCCGTCGGCGTGTGCCGACGCAGTGGTGAACCTCGGCGACCGAGCAGTCGTACGACGTGTGCAGTTCGAGCGGTGGAAGCCCGAGCCGGTCGAGCTCGCGGTCGCGGACCCAGCGCGCGCCGGACTGGGTCGCGAGGCGGTGGAGGTGCTGGCCGCCACCGGCGCCGCGCGTGTGGTGCTGGTCAGCTGCGATCCGGTGTCGCTCGCACGCGACACCACGCTGCTCGCCGAACGTGGCTACGCGCACCGGGGGTCGACCGTGCTCGACCTGTTCCCGCACACCCCTCACGTCGAAGTGGTCACCCGCTTCGACCGCACCTGAGACCCGCCCCGCCGACCCACAGCGTTCGCGGGCTGCCGCCCGGCATGCGGGCGAAAGTGCACGGACGCGCCGGC
>CAZWCU010000027.1:15925-26918 GCA_964632715.1 uncultured Bifidobacterium sp.
GACGCGCCGGGAAGCGGGGCGGACTACTTCAGGCGGAGCATCGCGAGCTCGACCCTGGCGAGGAACTCGGCGCGTCGGGCGTCGGTGGCGCGGTCGATGTCGTAGAGCGCGAGCCAGGTGGTGCGCGCACGCTTGCTGCACAGCACTCGCAGCGAGCGGGTGACGATGCGTTTGCCGCCTTCGCCCTCGAGCATGTTGATCGCCTTCGTGGAGCCGTGCGAGGTGATGGCCACGATGCGGCGGATGTTGTGCAGCCGCGGCCGGATGCGGTTCGCCCCCTCCGGGAGGTCGTAGGCCACGCCGGCCACCCACACCCGATCCATCCAGCCCTTCAGCATCGCCGGCTGGGCCGCCCACCACGTGGGGTACACCAGCACCAGTGCGTCGCACCACGTGAGCAGCTCCGCGTAGTGCGCGATGGCGGGCTTGGTGTCGGGTGGGGCGAGGTGGTTGGTGCGCTCCCACGCCGAGAGTGCGGGCTCGAAGCCGTCGGCGTAGAGGTCGCTGACGCGCACCTCGTGACCGGCGGCGCGCAGGCCCGCGAGTGCTCGATCGCGCGCCGCTGCCGTGAACGACGTGGGCGAGGGATGGCAGTGGACCACGTAGACCTTCACAGCGCACGCATCTTCTGCTCGACGCGATCGAGGAACGCTGCGCGCTGCGTCTCGGTCGCGGTGTCGATGGCATACAGGCCGAGCCAACCGCGCCGCGTGCGCACACCCGTGTTGAGCCGCAGCGCGCGGGTGAGCGTGCGGCGCCCGTTGTCGTTGACGAACTTCACGTACGCGCGAGGCGAGCCGTAGGTGCTGATGCCGACGATGCGCTTCACGTTGGAGAGTCCGGGACGCACCTTGCCCTGTGCGTCGAACACGAACGCAACGCCGGGCAACATGGTGCGCTCCAGCCAGCCCTTGAGGATGGCGGGCATCGAGCTCCACCACGTGGGGTACACGAACACGAGCGCGTCGGTGGCCCGCACGAGTGCGGCATGCTCCACGACCAGCGGGTCGACGTGCGCGCCGACGAGCGGGTTGTCGCCGTGGTACGCGTGGTGCTCTTCGGCGGTCATCGCCGCTCGCACGCCGAGCGCGTAGAGGTCGAGGAAGTGCACCTCGTGACCCGCGGCTGTGGCCGCCTGGCAGGCGCGCTCGGCGATGGCGTGGCAGAAGCTGTCGGCCTTGGGATGTGCGAGCACGACGACGACGTCCATCGCTCTCGACCATAGCGGTGGCCGGGCGGTGGCGAGGGGGTCGCCAGTAGAGTCGCCGTTCGATGCTCGACGCCGCACTCACCCAGCAGCCGCGGTCTCGGCGCGACCAGGCTCGCGACACGCCGGTGCCCGCGTACCTGATCGGCTTCGTGATGATCGGGCTCGCACTCAGCGTGGGTGGCCCTGCCCTGTCGCACCTCCGCGATCGGGTCGGCACCACCGACGGCGGCATCGCCTGGGTGTTCGTCGGGCAGTCCGGTGGGTACATCGTCGGCTCCGTGCTGGCCGGGCGCGGACTCGATCGCGGCCACGGCCATCGTCGTTGGGTGGTCGCGATGTGCGTCGCCACCGCGTCGCTCGTGCTCATCGCGGCAGCACCGAACCTGCTGCTGCTGGTGGCTGCGTTCGCGGTGCTGGGCGCGGCATGCGGGTTGTGCGACGTGAGCGGCAACACGTTGGTGATGTGGAGCCGCCCGCTCGGCCCGGGTGCGCTCCTCAACGCGCTGCACCTGTGCTTCGCGCTGGGTGCGATGGTCACGCCGATCATCGTCAACCGGTCGCTGCACTACACCGACTCGGTGTGGGGTGTCGCTGTCCCGCTGCTCGCCCTCACTGCCGTGTGCGCGTCGCTGATGCTCACGCACCCGTCGCCCTCGCGCACACGCCTGGCCACGGTGGAACGCAGCGAGGCCACGGGCGCACGTGGGCTGCACGTGGCGGTCGTCTGTGCGTTCTTCTTCGCGTACGTCGCGATGGAGATGGGCTTCTTCAACTGGATCCACACGTACGTGGAGCGCATCGAGTACGGCGACGCGGCGACGGCCACCGGCGTCACGTCGATGTTCGGCTTCGGTTTCGCTGCCGGGCGCCTGGTCGCCATCTGGGCGGCGCGCCGGATGTCGCCGGGAGTGATGGTGGCCGCCAGCACGGCGATGTCGGTGATCGCGGCAGGGCTGTTCGTGATCTTCGACGGTCCGGGTCCGATGCTGTGGGTGGTGACGGCGTTCTTCGCGGTCGCGGTCGCCCCGCAGTACGCGTCGATGATGGCGTTCGCCGAGTCGCACCTGGCGCTCAGCGGGCGCAACACGTCGGCGATCGTCGCCGCATCGGGGCTCGGTGGGCTGTTGATGCCGTGGACGGTCGGTCAGCTGTTCGACTCGATCGGGCCGCAGGCGCTGCCGCTCATCGTGTTCGCGCTGTCGCTGATCACCGCAGCCGTCGGCGCGTACGCCGGACGGCTACTGGTGCACGCTCATCGCCCGCCGGTGACATCGATGAATGCGCCGGTCACGTAGCTGGCCTCGGCGGAAGCCAGCCACACCACCGCGCCGGCCACCTCGGCGGCACTGCCCGACCGCTCCATCGGGATGCCGGGGGCCATCCGCTCCACTCTCCCCGGCGGCGCGTGGAGGTGGAAGTCGCTCTCGATCAGACCGGGTCGCACGCCGTTGACGCGCACGCCGGCGTTGGCCAACTCCTTCGCGAGACCAGTGGTCATCGTGTCGAGTGCACCCTTCGACGCGGCGTAGTAGACCCACTCGTTCGGCCCGCCCAGCACCGCGGCCTTCGACGAGATGTTGATGATGCTGCCGCCGTTGCCGCCTTCGTCGGTGCGCATGCGTGCAGCCGCTTCGCGTGCGCACAGGAACGGCCCGGTGATGTTGACGGCCCACAGCCGAGCGAGCATGTCGGCCGTCACCGTCGCGAGTGGGCCGTAGCCGCCGGCGATGCCTGCGTTGTTGACCAGCACGTCCAGCCGACCGAACTGGCGGGCGACGTCGGCGAACATCGCGACCACGTCGGCCTCGTCGCCGACGTCGGCGCGCACGGTGTACGCGCGCACTCCCAGTTCGCGGAGCTCGGCGGCGAGGTCGTCGGCCGGGCCACGCGAGTTCGCGTAGTTGATGACGACGTTGTAGCGCTGCGTCGCAGCGGCGCGGGCCACCGCGGCACCGATGCCGCGGCCGGCGCCGGTGACGAGCATGACCGGGCGTGGCTCGCTCATGTGCGCGACGACCCGTCGAGCCGGCGTTCGAGCTGCGCGCGGATGGCGGGCCACTCGCCGGGAAGGATGGAGTATGCGGCCGTGTCGCGCGCCGTGCCGGGAGTGGCGAGGTGGCCGTGGCTCTGGCGGTGCTGACGCAGGATGCCCTCGAAGTGTGCGCCGAGCCGTTCGATCGCGGCGCGGCTCTGCAGGTTGAGGGCGTCGGTGCAGATGGCCACTCGGAACACGTTCCACTGCTCGAAGGCCTGGCCGAGCAGCAGCAACTTCGCCTCCGTGTTGATGGAGGTGCGTTGTGCGTCGACAGCCAGCCACGTGCCGCCGATCTCCACCTCGGCCGGGGTGTCGCGGCCGGGGTACCAGGTGACGTTGAGGTACCGCGTGCAGCCCACCGGTGAGTCGTCGGCGAGGCGGCGCTGCACGAACGGCACCACGGTGTCGCGGGCGGCGTCGCCGAGCAGCCAGTCGATGTAGCCCTGCATCTCCTCGGGGCTCGCGGGCACGGGCGTGAAGCCGTAGGTGCTGCGGTCGCGCAGCGACGCGGCCAGCAGCGCGGGCGCGTGCTCGCGCGTGAGGGGTTCCAGCTGCACGTGCGTGCCGGTGAGGGTGAACGGTTCGAGACGCATCGGGCGACAGCTTCGCACTACGGTCGCCGGTCATGCAGGTCGTTTCGTGCAACAGCTTCGGGCCAGTCGCAGATCTCGTCGTGGAGGACCGTCCGTCGCAGCCGGTCGGCGCCGGGCAGGTGCGCATCGGTGTCACCGCCGCCGGCGTCAACTTCGTCGATGGTCTGTTCGTGCAGGGCCTCTACCAGATCAAGCCGCCGTTGCCGTTCGTGCCGGGCGGTGAGGTTGCCGGAGTGATCACCGAAGTAGGTGAAGGCGTCACCACGCACTCCGTCGGTCAGCGGGTGTTCGCGAGCACCGGCCTCGGCGGGTTCGCCAGCGAAGTGGTGTGGCCGGCGACGCGAGTGATGCACACACCCGACGCGCTCACCGACGGGCAGGCCGCCACCTTCGTCCAGAGCTACGGCACGGCGTGGTTCGCCCTGCACCATCGGGCTCGTGCGACCGCAGGAGAGTCGTTGCTCGTGCTCGGGGCGGGTGGCGGTGTCGGCCTGGCGGCGGTCGACGTCGGCCGCGCGATGGGGCTCCACGTGATCGCCGCGGCGTCGAGCGAGAGCAAGCGTGCGCTCGCGACCTCGTACGGCGCCGAGGCGGTCATCGACACGTCGGCCGAGGACCTGAAGACGCGGGCGAAGGAGCTCAGCGGTGGGGGAGTGCACCTGGTCTACGACCCGGTCGGCGGTGCGTTGGCCGAGGCCGGCCTGCGCAGTCTGCGCGACGACGGGCAGCTGTTGGTGATCGGCTTCGCGGGCGGCGAGATCCCGAAGCTGCCGGCGAACCAGATCCTGTTGCGCAACCGGCGCGTCACGGGCGTCGACTGGGGCGGGTGGGTCGGCGGTCACCAGCAGGAGAACCAGCAGTTGCTGGCCGACGTGTTGGCCGCGATCGAGCGCGGCGAGCTGCACCCGGTGGAGCCCACCGCCTATGCGCTCACCGACGTCGCGAGCGCACTGCAGGACCAGCTCGACCGCAAGGTCACCGGCAAGAGCGTGCTGGTGCCCTGAGTCGCCTGGCTACTCGCCGGTCTCGCCGTCGATCGATTCGCGGATGAGGTCGGCGTGGCCGTTGTGCCGCGCGTACTCCTCGATCATGTGCACGAGGATCCAGCGCAGGCTGGGCGCCTGACCATCGGGCCACGCGCGCTTCGCCAACTGCTCGAGCCCGCCAGCAGCGAGGGCTTCGGCGACGAGCTCGCGGGACTGTGCGACGGTGGACGCCCAGAAGGTGCGCAACTCGTCCGGCGTGTCGTCGGCAGCGGAGTGGAACTCCCAGTCGGGGTTGAGCTTCCAGTCGATCGTGTCCCACGGCGCCTGCTGGCCGCGGTCGTGCAGCACGCGCCAGAACCAGTCCGACTCCACGTAGGCCATGTGCTTCAGCAGACCGCCGAGCGTCAGCGTCGAGGCGGCGACGGTGTGGGTCAGTCCGGCTTCGTCGAGTCCGGCGCACTTCCACTCGAGGGTGGCGCGCTGGTAGTCGAGGAAGCCGAGGAGTGTGGCGGCCTCGTCGCCGGCGGGCGGCGGTTCCGGCCGGCCGTGGTCGTCGATGATGATGGTCATGAGGGATCCTCTCAGGGGATCGAGTAGCCGTTCACCAAGACCCTCAGCGTGCCGTCGCCCGGGTCGTCGGCAAAGACGAAGACGAGGTGCTGCGTGGCGTGGCCGGCGAGGAAGTCGATCGTCTGGTCGGCATTCGTCTCCTCTCCGTCGATCTCGAGTGTTGCAGTGACCTGCACGTTGGCGGCGGTCTCGTCGCCGCGGTTGGTCACTTCGACATCGACGTGGAACGCGCCGGCTTCGACGCGGTACGGCGTGCGGATCTCCGCGACGGGGGCGGGTGGTGTCGACGTGCTCGCCATCTGCCCCACGATCAGCCCGACCACCACGAGCAGCACGACGCAGGATGCAGCGAAGGTCGTCCACTCCGCAGTGCTCCGGCCACGGTCCCTGCTCATATCGCCAGCCGTCCTGCGGCTCCGCCGATGGTGGCGGGGAAGCCGAGCACGATGACCCGGCCCAACCCATCGCTCCACGGTGTGAGTCCGCGTTGGAAGAACCAGAGGAGCACGGCGGCGATGACGAGCGAGATCAGGTAGGCCGCGACGGTCTCGCTGAGCGGTCGTTGGAAGATGCCCTCGTGCGCATGGCGCTGCTGCTGCTTGGAGAAGTCGGCGACGAAGACGATGGCGTACGACACCGTGAGCGAGGCGGCGACGACGACGAGCAGCCAACCCGGGCTCATCGCGGCCGTGAGCATCGGCACCTCGTCGGTGGCGGCGATGCTCAAGCAGATGAACGTGGCGCCGACGGCCGTGGCGCCGAGGTCGGCCACCGTCGCATGGAGGCCGGGTTGCTCGTCGGCCTCGTCCGCCTTGCCAGCTGTGCCGGCCGTGCCGGACGATTCCTCTCCGTCGTCGGGCTGGATGCGTCCACCGCGCAGCAGGTGCGTGGCGAGCGCGATGCCCAGGCAGAACGGCATCGCCTCGTAGAGCACCTTGCCCAGTGCCTCCACGGGCGGCGACTCGAGCGTGATCTCGCGCAGCATCACGAGCACCAGCGCAGTCACCACCAGCCCGATGGCCACCGCCTCCACCGTGTCGGCCGCGGCGTCGCGCAGGCGCACGTCGGACCGCGACCGGAACCCGGCGGTGAGGTTGAGGAGGAACACGGGCACGGTCGACATCGCGAGCACGACCAGCATCTGCCCGGGCTCGGTGTGCGAGCCGATCCACCACACCTCCATCGTGTAGAGCAGCGGCACGCCGAACAGCAGCCCGCCCGACACGGCGCGCACCACCTCCACCAGTTCCGTGCGCCACGGTCCGGCACTCACCGGCAGCGAGGCGTCGAGCGATCGCGTCACGGCGTCACAGTACCCAGCCGTCCCGAGTCTCAACCCGAGGCCGGGAGCCACGAACCCCGGTCTGCGTCATCGACCCACCGAGGTTTCCTCGCTCGGACCATGACACAAACCGATCTGTGATGCCGGGCCGGCGGCGCGGACCATCCTCGACCTGCTGCACTCCGAGGGTGTGTGCGGGCAAACCCTGGACGTGAGCCTCGGAAGGCGCCCCGGCTGGAGGAAAGCCTCGGAACAGGACTGCATCGGCGCCGGAGAACGAGAAGAGGGCACCCCTGCGGGTGCCCTCTGTCGTGCAGTGCTGAGTGTGCGCCCCCTGGGTTTCGAACCCAGAACCTGCGGATTAAGAGTCCGTTGCTCTGCCGTTGAGCTAGAGGCGCAGTGGCGAGCAGTGTAGGGGGAGCGAGGCGCGCCCCCTACCTGCTTGCCGTGGGGTGATCGACGGGGCTCGAACCCGCGACCCTCAGGATCACAACCTGATGCTCTACCAGCTGAGCTACGACCACCATGAAGGCACGTAGTGTGCCATACGCGTCAGGATATTCCACCATGCCGCCGTGCTGCGAGCCTGTTTCCGGCGCGAGTCCGGGGCGTGGCGAACGTGTCCGTTCACAACGGATTCCGTGGTGAGCTAGGCTTGCCGGAACGGAATCCGGAGGACATCGGTATGAGCGCAACGGAAAGCACTTCCACGCGTGATCTCGCCCAGCGAGCCAAAGCCATCACCCAACGCGAACTGGGGGTGTACATCAGCCGAACGAAGGGCTCGCAGGCTGCCACCGAACGCGCTCGTCAAGTGCTGCCGCTCGGTGTGCCCAGCAGCTTCCAGGCGTACGACCCGCACCCCATCGTGGTGCGGCGCGCGCAAGACGCGTGGATGGAAGACGTCGACGGCAACCGCTACACCGACTTCGACATGGGGTACGGCGCGCTGTTCTCCGGCCACTGCCACCCGGCGGTGCGCCGCGCGGTGGAGGCCCAGCTCGACAACGGCACCCTGTTCGTCACGCCGTGCGAGAGCAACGCCGAGGTCGCCGAACTGCTGCGCGATCGCTACAACCTGCCGATGTGGCGGTTCACCAACTCGGGCACCGAGGCCACGATGGACGCCATCCGCGTCGCTCGTGGCATCACCGGCCGCGAACGCATCGTGAAGGTCGAGGGCGGCTACCACGGTCACCACGACGAGGTGATGATCTCGATGAAGCCGCCCATCAGCGAGGCCGGTCCTGCCGACTCGCCGCGGGCCATTCCCTCGACCGCCGGCATCACCCGTGCGGTGCTCGCCGACACGTCCGTCATCCCGTACAACAACCTGGAGGCGCTCGAGCGCGTGCTCGCAGCCGGCGATGTCGCGTGCTTCATCGTCGAGCCGGTCATGGAGAACATCGGCATCTGCAAGCCGCAGCCCGGTTACCTCGAAGGTGTGCGCGAGATCACTCGCAGATACGGCACCATGCTCATCTTCGATGAGGTGAAGACCGGCATCACCGCCGGCTGGGGCGGCGCCACCGGCGTGCTCGGCGTGCAGCCCGACCTCGTCGCGCTGGCGAAGAGCATCGGTGGCGGCCTCCCGCTGGGTGCCTTCGGCGGCACTCGCGAGTGCATGGACCAGATCACCGCCGGGCGCGTGCTGCACCTGGGCACGTACAACGGCAACCCGCTGTGCATGGCCGCGGCCAAGGCCGTGCTCACCGAGATCTGCACGCCCGAGGCCACCGACCAGGCCATCGCCCGCAACCGCCTGCTGCTCGACGAGTGCGATCGCATCATCGCCGACGCCGGCCTGCCCGCACACACCGTGCAGTTCGGTGCGAAGGGCTGCGTCACGTGGGCGCCCGAGCCCATCCGCAACTACCGCGACTACAAGGCCACCGACTTCGATCTCGCGTTCGCGCAGTGGATGCACGGCATCAACCGCGGGGTGCTGCTGCCGCCGGGTCTCGACGAGCAGTGGCTGATCTCGGTGATGCACACCGACGACGACGCGCTGCGCTACGCGAAGGTGTTCGGCGAGTTCGTCGACGAGCTCATCGCCTGAGCCGCCGTGTAGGCGTCAGCTCCAGCGGCGCTCTTCGTTGTAGCGGTGCAGGCTGACGGGTGTGCTCCATCGACGTCGGCGGCGCATCATGCCGCCGCCGGCGAAGATGGCCAACGCGCCGCCGACCAGCAGGAACTCGAGGCCGATGAGCAGCGGCAGCGAGTCGTCGGCCAGGCTGGCAGGCACGTTCGCCCACACGCTGTCGCTGAGGGCAGGGATCAGGAACTTGGGCACCAGATAGCCGAGGATGGCGGCGAGCACTGCCAGCAGCAGGAGCCCGAACGCGAGGCTCTGGAACAGCGCGCTGCGCTCGGGGTGCGCGGTGAGGCCGAGCGCGGCGAACACCAACGTGGCGAGCGCGGCGATGGGCAGCAGCCAGTTGAGCACGTTGTTGACGACGACCAGAGGGGTGACCCGCGGGACGGGCAGCTCGATCGGGTTCACGTCGAGGGCCGCTTCCAGGCGGGTGACCTCGTAGAGCTGCTGCGCGGAGATGGTGACCGGCTCGTCCTGATCGCCGATCATGTGTGCGTGCGCGTCGTGGATGATCTCCGCCATCAACTTGGCACCTTCCTCGGTGCCGGCGATCTGGTTCACCCGCTCGCGCATCTGGCCGCCGTCGAGGCCGAGCTCTGCCGCCACGCTGTCGGCGATGAGCGTCACCAGCTCCTGCTTCACTGCGTCGTCGGACAGCACCACGTCGGCGGCGTCGGCGGAGTTCTGAGGATCGAACGCGGTTCGATGCAACAGGAACCCTGCGATCGACAGGCTGGCACAGGCATAGGCAAGACCGAACAGCAGCCCGGCAAGGGTTCTTCGCACTTGGAGAGTATTTCGGATCAAGGGGTCCACTTCTATACCATGGGGGGTATGAATCGTTCATTGCCGTCCGTTGGGAAGATGTTTCGACGGGCGATCGTGCTGAAGTGCCCGCACTGCGGCAGCCGTCGCACGTTCATCCGGCGGTGGATGCTGCGCTACGACCGCTGTCGCACGTGCGGCATCCGCTGGCACCGCGAGCACGGTTTCGAGCTCGGCCCGATCGCCATCAACGTCGTCATCACGTTCGGCACGCTCGCGGTCGCGATGGTCATCGCGTTCATCGCCACCGCTCCCGACTTCCCCGTGACCGCGCTCACGCTCGGGTTCGTGGCCGGCGCGGTGGTGGTGCCGCTGATCGTGTTCCCGTTCGCCAACATGCTGTGGATGGCGTTCGACCTGTTCGCCCACAAGCCCGACGAGCGCGAGCTGGCCGAGGCGGAAGCCGCGGTGGCCGCCGGCCTCGCCGGCTGATCAGCGCCGGTTCGCCGCGGTTCCGCACATTTCTCCTGCAGGTGCTTGATCGAACGACTGTTCGTAGTTACACTCGTGTCGTTCGAACAACTTGCACCTGGGTCGTGTTGCCGGGTCGTCGGTCGGTCACCCGCCCGGGAACTCTGTCACACCCCTTTCGTACGGTGCTCACCACGCCCACCAACCCGGTTTCACCGGTGCGGTGGCACATCGGGGCCGGTCACGGTCCTCACCACACGACACCACCACGGGGCCCGAGGGCCAGGCAGGAAACAGGAGAACAGTTGTGAGCAACGATCGCGAGAAGGCACTCGATGTGGCGCTGGCCGCCATCGACAAGCAGTTCGGCAAGGGTTCCATCATGCGGATGGGCGAGAAGGGTTCGCTGTCCATCGAAGCCATCCAGACGGGTGCGCTGGCACTCGACGTGGCGCTCGGTGTGGGCGGTCTGCCCCGCGGCCGCGTCGTCGAGATCTTCGGTCCCGAGTCCTCGGGTAAGTCCACGCTGGCGATGCACGTCGTCGCCGAAGCACAGCGCAACGGCGGCATCTGCGCCTACATCGACGCCGAGCACGCGATGGATCCGGTGTACGCACGGGCCATCGGTGTCGACATCGACCAGCTGCTCATCAGCCAGCCCGACACGGGTGAGCAGGCACTCGAGATCGCCGACATGCTCGTGCGCTCCGGTGCGCTCGACGTCGTGGTCATCGACTCGGTGGCGGCCCTCACCCCTCGTGCCGAGATCGAAGGCGAGATGGGCGACACGCACGTCGGTCTGCAGGCTCGCCTCATGAGCCAGGCGTTGCGCAAGCTCACCGGCAACCTCAACAAGACCAACACCATCATGATCTTCATCAACCAGCTGCGCGAGAAGATCGGCGTCATGTTCGGCTCGCCCGAGACCACACCCGGTGGTCGTGCGCTGAAGTTCTACGCCTCGGTGCGGCTCGACATCCGTCGCA
>CAZWCU010000028.1:0-26757 GCA_964632715.1 uncultured Bifidobacterium sp.
GCCCGGCCGGGACGCGCCCCCATCCGCGACGCGCGCGCGGTGTGCGCAACCATCGACCCGACGATTCTCACGACCGAGTTCATCCCCGTCGACGTGGAAGTGAACGCCGAGCTGTCCGTCGGGCGCACGGTGTGCGACTTTCGTTCACGCCCGAGCACGCCGGCGAACGTGCACTTCGCCATCGACGCCGACGAGCAGAAGTTCGTCGCGATGCTCCTCGACATCCTCGGCCGCACCGCCTGAACTCGAGTTCAGGAAGCCTTTCATCACTGCATCCGTGATGAAAAGCTTCCCGAAGTCAGGCGCCGTCCGTCCGTTAGCCTCGAACCGGCTGCGCGGCCTCCGCGCCATCCACGCTCCCGTAGCTCAGTCGGATAGAGCAACGGTTTCCTAAACCGCAGGTCGTAGGTTCGATTCCTACCGGGGGCGCTTTGCAAATCGGCTCTCTACCAGGGGATATTACCTGGTAGGGAGCCAGACGCAAGGTACCCGGGCTTGCTCGGATTGACCTCCAGTGACCCTGAGAGACCGCCATTTGCCGGTGTCATTGGGAGGAGATTGGGAGGAGACGTGAAGACCGCGCCGGTTGAGCGGTCGGCGAGCCTTCGTCCGTTTGGTGATGCGAAAGGGCCCGCCGGGGCTTCGATCGATCGCCTTGGGTTCGACGGAAGTTCTGGGTCACTGGATTCCAGCCCCGATGGGGTTGGCTGATGATCAGCGTCTAGGGCTGCTTCGAACTCGTCGGTTGGGATGTCGCCGAGGGCGCTGTGGAGGCGCTGGGTGCTGCTCATCGGCCGGAGCGTCGCTCATGCGGGTGTGTCGGGCGGTCGGGTGAGGCCGACGACGATGAGGTCGAGGATGGCGTCGAGGTCGTGTTGGGCGAAGGTGTCGCCGCGGATCATGTAGCGGTAGACGATGGGTCCTTCGATGAGGTCGATTGCGTGATCGGTGTCGATTCCGTCGGCGAGTTCCCGGCGGTCGCGAGCGCGTTGGAGCACGTTGCGGACCGGGAGGGATCGTTCACGGGTGAGTTTGTTGAGCTCGTTACGCAGGTCTCGGTCGTCTGTGGCGGCTTGCATCAGTCCGAGCATCATCCGCCGCTTGCCGGTGATCTCCGGCATCGACATCACTTGCCCGAAGAGGGTGCCGAGATCGGATCTGAGCCCACCGGTGTCGGGTGTCGGTAGATGCTCGATCTGGCTGGCGACGGTGTCGACGAGCAGGTCGTGGACGCTGGGCCAGTGCCGGTAGATGGTGGTCTTGGCGATCCCGGAGCGCCGGCAGATCTCATCGATGGTAAAACCGGGCACGCCTTCGTCGATGAGCAACGCGAGTGCGGTGTCGCGAACCTTTTGTTGTGTGCCACGAGTCATAGTGCCGACCTTTCTGGCGCGTGTGGGAATGCAGCTACGGTAGAGTAGCGTTCCAGCAGCGCTTCGCCCCCGACGAAATGGATTCGCCTACATGATCGCACGACTCGGTCGATGGACCTTTCAACACCGGCGCACCACGCTGATCGCGTGGCTGGTCGCGCTGGTTGGCTTCGGGGCGCTCGGAAACGTGATCGTCGGTCCGTCGTTCTCGAGCGCGTTCGAGATCCCGGCGTCGGAGAGCGCGTCGGGGTTCGATGTGATGTCGGAGTTCTTTCCGCAGCAGGGCGCGAGCCGGCAGTCCGGCTCGATCGTGTTCCGTGCCGAACAAGGGGTGGCGGACCCGGCGGTGCGGGCCGCGATGACGGAGTTCTTCGGCGAGGTCGGCACAATCGAGGGCGTCACGGTGCTCGGTCCGTATGACGAGGGCGGGCAACGTCAGATCGACCCGTCCGGTACGATCGCGTTCGCTACGGTGAACCTCGACGACTCGCTCGACCAGGTCGAACTGAGTGACATCGGCGCCGCGATTGGTGACCTGGTCCCCGCCGTGGATGGGGTGACGGTCGAGGTCGGTGGTCGGGCATTGGCCGAGTTCGAGCCGCCGCAGTCGGAGTTGATCGGGCTCGGGTTCGCGATCATCGTCCTGATCCTCGCGTTCGGGTCGGTTCTGGCGATGGGTCTGCCGATCGGTGTCGCCCTGTTCGGTGTTGGTGTCGGCGCCAGTGTGGTCGCGTTGTTCAGCAATCTGGTCACGATCCCCGACTTCGCGACGACGTTGGGGGCGATGATCGGCATCGCGGTCGGGATCGACTACGCGTTGTTCATCGTCACCCGCTATCGGGAGAACCTGAAGAAGGGTCAGTCGTTCGAGGAAGCGACGGTCAATGCGATGGACACCGCCGGCCGGGCGGTGGTGTTCGCCGGGGTGACGGTCGTGGTCTCGCTGCTGGGGATGTTGTTGATCGGTCTCGAGTTCATTTCTGGGCTCGGGATCGGCGCAGCCACGACGGTGGCGGTCACGATGATCGCGTCGATCACGCTGTTGCCAGCGCTGCTCGGCTTCGCCGGCCCTCGGATCGAGATCACACGGTGGCGGGGGATCGTCGCCGCCGGGTTTGTGGCGCTGACGTTGTTCGGAGTCGGCTTGTCGATCGACCCGCTGCTGATCGGTGCGCCGTTGGCCGTCGTGACGTTGCTCGCCGGGTTCGCTGTTGCCCCGCTGCGTCGCGAATTGCCGGCGCGCAAGGAGAAGCCGCTACAGGAGACGTTCCCGTTTCGGTGGAGCCGCGTTGTTCAAGCGCACCCGTGGCGGTCGTTGCTCGGCGGCACGATCCTGCTCCTCACCCTCGCCGCGCCGGTGTTGTCGCTGCGACTCGGGTTCTCGGACGAGGGCAACTACAGTGAGGCGACCACCACCCGCCGCGCCTATGACCTGCTCGCGGACGGATTCGGGCCGGGTTTCAACGGGCCGCTCGTCGCCGCAGTCACGCTGACCGACCCCGGCGACGCCGACGCGCTGACGGGTTTGGTCGACGCGATCGGGGCCGACCCGGGTGTTCAGTTCGCCTCGCCAGCGCGCGTCGATGACCCCGCAAACCCGCAGGCGGCGCTGGTCCAGCTCATCTTGACGACGTCTCCGCAAGAGGAAGCAACGACCGACACGATCGAACGACTCCGGGCAGAGGTGGTCCCGGCTGCAATCGCCGGCACCGGGCTCACGGTGTACGTGACTGGGACCACTGCGGCATCGATCGATTTCACCAGCTATCTCGCCGATCGACTGTTCGTCTTCATCGGCGTCGTCCTGTTGTTGTCGTTCGTGTTGCTGATGATGGTGTTCCGGTCGCTGCTGGTACCGCTCAAGGCGGTGATCATGAACCTGTTGTCGATCGCCGCCGCCTACGGCGTCGTCGTCGCCGTGTTCCAGTGGGGGTGGCTCAACTCCGTCTTCGGTGTCGAACCGGCACCGATCGAACCGTTCGTGCCGATGATGATGTTCGCGATCGTGTTCGGGCTCTCGATGGACTACGAGGTGTTCCTCCTCTCACGGGTGAAAGAGGAATACGACCGCACCAAGGACTCACGGACCTCGGTCGCCGACGGCCTCGCTGCCACCGCCCATGTGATCACCGCCGCCGCGGCGATCATGATCGTCGTGTTCGGAGCCTTCCTGCTCGAAGACGACCGGGTCATCAAGCTCTTCGGTGTCGGCCTCGCCGCTGCCGTGCTCCTCGACGCCTCACTGGTCCGCATGCTGCTCGTCCCCGCCACCATGGAACTCCTCGGCGACAAGAACTGGTGGCTGCCCGCATGGCTCGATCGGATCCTGCCCAACCTCAACGTCGAAGGACCCGCCGATCACCCCGATCCGGCACCACCCGACAGCGACCCGGATCACCAGTCTGAAGAGACGCTGGTCCACTGACATGGCCCACCCCGCCCGCGAACCTGCCGATCTCGGCCCATCGACTCGACCCGCACGGCGACGTCAAGACCATCGTTCGATCTGCCGATGACGGTCAAGGACGTGACGGCGCCACGCCCACGACCATCGAAACTCGCGGCGACCAACCACCGCTCCGCCCCCATCCGAACGCTCCCCCACCAGACAGGCATCGCACCATGACCCCTCCCCACGAACCCGTCGATGTCGACCTGCTCGATCCGGTCGATCCGCACACCGACGACGAAGCGGTCGCCGATGCCCGGCAACGGCGACTGATCCTGATCACGATGTGCGTGTCGCTGATCGCGGTGATCGCCTCGTCGTCCGGGCTGAATGTCGCCCAGCAGGCCCTCGCCGCCGACATCGGCGCATCTCAAGGTCAGCTGCTGTGGATCATCAACGGCTACACCCTCGCCCTCGCTGCACTGTTGATGCCGATCGGCGCGATCGGCGACCGGTGGGGGCGCAAACCGATCCTGATTATCGGCCTGGTCGTGTTCGCCGCCGCCAACCTCGCCTCAGCGTTCGTGAACAGCCCCGAACCGCTGATCGCGTTGCGGGTCGTCGCCGGCCTCGCCGCGGCGATGATCATGCCCGTCACCCTGTCGGTGATCACCACCAGCTTCCCCGCCGCCGAACGAGCCAGGGCAATCGGCACCTGGGCTGGTGTTGCCGGGGCCGGTGGGATCATCGGACTGTTCGCCTCCGCGGCGATCATCGACAACACCACCTGGCCGTGGGTGTTCTCGATCCCGGTGATCCTCGCGGCAGTGTCGCTCGCCGCGACAGTGTTCGTGGTTCCCCACTCCCGTGAACACGTCGAGACCGGCTTCGACATCCCCGGCGCGATCCTGTCGGTCCTCGCTGTCGGCGGGCTCGTGCTCGCGATCCAGGAAGGCCCAGAACGAGGCTGGACCAACCCGCTCACCATCGCTGCGTTCATCATCGGCCTCGCCGCTTCGGTCGCGTTCGTACGCGCCGAACTGGCCCGTGACCACCCACTGCTCGATGTCCGCTTGTTTCGCAACCGGGGCCTGACGACCGGGTCGGTCAACCTGTTCGTGGTCTTCGCGTTGATGTTCGCCCTGTTCCTGGTCCTCGTGCAGTTCCTCCAAGCGATCCTCGGCTACACGGCGCTGCGCGCCGCGTCGGGGCTGCTGCCAATGGCGGTGATGATGATGCCGCTGTCAACGATCGCGCCGACCATCGCCCACCGTGTCGGCTACCGGCGCACTGTCGCGTCCGGGATGATCACCCTCGCGGTCGGGTTGGTGCTCCTGGCCGTGCTCGCCGACCCCGGCAGCGGATACCTCTCCGTCCTCCCAGGTCTGCTCGTGATCGGTGCCGGGGTTGGGTTGTCGATGAGCCCGTCGACCACGGCGATCACCTCCTCACTCACCGAGGACAAACAAGGTGTCGCCTCGGCGCTCAACGACACGGTCCGCGAGATCGGCGCCGCCGTCGGGCTCGCCCTGATCGGATCGATCCTCAACTCCCGTTACCGGGCCAACATCACCGACACCGCCAACACCTTCCCCGCCGATGTCGCAGACCGCATCAAAGAAGGCATCGGCGGCGCCCTCAGCTCCGCCGCCCAACTCGGACCCGACAGCCCGGCCCTCATCACCGCCGCCCGCAACGCCTATGTCGACGCCATGCAACCCGCGATGCTCCTCGCCGCGGGGTTCGCCGCCCTCGCCGCCGCCTACACCACCTGGACCGGTGTCCAAGACAAACGACGTCAGACCGTCAGCGAGAACGAACAGCCCGACTAAGACGACAAGCACGCGTCCGGGCTCGGTTCGCTCACCCCACGTTCGGAGACCGATCGAGTTCCAGTCGAAGATGCTCGAGCCCATGTGCGATCGCCGAGGTGATGATCCTGGCGACACGACGGGCTTGGCTGCCGCGCCCGAGTTCCGCGTGGACCCAGATCTCTGTGCCGTGGTTCACGTGCCCATCGGAGATGGAGTGCACGACAGCCATCAGTGTGAGGTGGGCGTGGACGTGGATGCCACCGATTCTTCCGTCGATGGTGAGCACCTGATCGGTCGGGTGCCACCGCTCGGAGGTGCGTTCGAGCACACAGTCACCCTGCACCGATGTGATCGTCGTCGAGGTTTCGTTGCGGGTTGCTCGGAACCATGCTGCGATCTGGTCGGGGCCGTCGAGTAGCTGCATTGCTTCGTCCACGGTGCATGCGACGAGGACCTGGTCGTCGATCAGGGTCAGTTCCGCAGCGGTCATGCTGGTGGGGGAATGATCAGCAGCGGATGCCGGGCGTGGTGTAGCAGACGTTGGCTGACCGAACCGGCGAGGAGCCGGGCGAGGCCGTGGTGGCCGTGGCGTCCGACCACGAGGTAGCTGGCGGTGTGTTCTGCTGCTGCGTCGGCGAGCTCGTCGGCAGGGTTGCCATGTCGGATCTCGAACGTCCAGCGGACACCCGCAGCATCGAGAATGTCGGCGCAGCTCGTGCGACAGACCTCGGCCAATGCGTCCTCGGCCTCGATCATCGCGCCTGCACCCGGTCCCATCGCAGTGCCAGCGGCAGCGATCGGGTGGGTGTGCTCGACGTGTACGACAGCGACCGGTCGGTGGGTGGCGTGCGCAAGGTTGATCGCCGCGAACAGCGCCGCGTGGGAACCGACCGTCCCGTCAAAGCCGACCACGATCGCACGATCGGGCATCGCAAATCAGCCTGTCGCCTTGTTGGGGTGGCTGGCGCTCGTGCCGGCGTCCGCCGGTTCCGGTACCGGAACGGGATCACCGATCGGGTCGGACGCGACACCGAGGTCATCGCCGATCGCTTCCATGCCGATATGAGCGCTCTCTCGGAGCGGGAGTTCCTTGAGGAACAAGACGACGACGAACCCGATCGCGGCGACCGGGATCACCGCCAGGAACGTGACATGCAGCGCCCGCGAGAACGCGTCGACCACGACCGCCTGGGTGTCCGCTGGCAGCGCTCGGAGTGCGTCCGGGCCGGACTGGAGCACGGCCGGGTCCAACCCGGACAGCTGTGGGCCGGCGTCGGCGAGGTAGTGGTCGAGACGGTTGTTGAAGATCGACCCGAAGATCGCGACACCGAACGCGCCACCCATCGACCGGAAGAACGAACTGGCCGATGTGGCCACACCGAGATCTTTCGCCTCGACAGCGTTCTGCGTGGCCAGGACCAGCACCTGCATCACCAGACCGATGCCCAGCCCGACGACGGCCATGTACACGGACTGAACGGTCCGTGACGTGTGCGCGTCGAAGCGAGACAGGAGGAACAACCCAAATGTCATGATCGCCGTACCGGCCACCGGATACACCTTGTAGCGACCGGTCCGGCTGATCGCTCGCCCGGAACCGACGGTGCCGACGATCAGGCCGAGCATCAAGGGTGTCAGGAGCAATCCTGATCGGGTTGGGCTGGCACCGTTGACGACCTGCAAGAACAGCGGGACGAAGATCAGCACTCCGAACATCGACAGACCAACAATGAAGGCTGCCGCACTCGACACCGAGAAGACCGGGTTGCGGAACAGGTACAGCGGAAGTACCGGCTCGGGAGCGCGTCGTTCGTGCGCCAGGAACGCCACGGTGAGCAGCAGTGCAGCAACGGCGAGCCCGATGATCGTCGGTGACCCCCACTCGTACTCGCTCCCACCCCACACCGTGACCAGCAGCAGGCACGTGACCGCGGCGACGAGCAGCGCGGAGCCGAGGAAGTCGATCGCATGAGGACGTCGGGTGAACGGCAGCCGCAACACCGAGCTCGTCACCACAAGCGCGGCGATCCCGATCGGGATGTTGATGTAGAACACCCACCGCCACGACAGGTGATCGACGAAGAACCCACCGATCAGCGGGCCGCCAACACTCGCGATCGCGAACACTGCGCCCGTGTACCCCTGATAGCGGCCGCGCTCCCGAGGCGAGACGATGTCACCGATGATCGCCAACGCCATCGCCATCAAGCCCCCCGCCCCAAGGCCCTGGACGGCTCGGAAGCCGATCAACTGCCCCATGTTCTGCGACAGGCCCGACAATGCCGACCCGACCAGGAAGACCACGATCGCTGTCTGGAACATGATCTTGCGCCCGTACAGGTCGCTGATCTTGCCGTAGAGCGGCGTCGACGCCGTCGAGGTCAACAAATACGCCGTCACCACCCACGACAGATGATCCAAACCGCCCAGATCACCAACGATCGTCGGCAACGCCGTCGCCACGATCGTCTGATCCAAAGCCGCCAGGAACATCCCCAACATCAGCCCGCTGAACACCACCAAGATCTGCCGATGGGACAACTGCGAACCTGCAGGAGTCGGAACACTCATGTACGACCTCCCTGTTCCAGAACCTCGTTCGCCAACCGCGTCAGCAGCGGAGCCAATGCCGACCGATCGGCGTCGGACCAAGCCGCCAACAGCTCCGTGAAGTACCGGTGACGCGCCTCACCCAACAACCGCAACACCTCCACCCCAGCAGCGGTCAACCCCACACGCGCAGCGCGACCATCCAACGGATCCTCCGCCCGCACCACAAGCCCGCCACCTTCCAACGTCTTCACGTGCCGACTCATCGTCGACGTGTCCACACCAAGGAATTGCGCCAACTCAGAAACCCGCACCTCACCACGTTCCGAAACACACCTCAACACGCCAAACCCGGCCCGCTCCACCGACACCCCAGCCGCACCGATGAAGCGCTCCTGCGTCGAAGCCAAAGAGAACTCACGAACGATCGTGACCACCGCCTCCTCGATCGCAACGACCGAATCCAACGTCCGCTGAGCCCGAAGCTGCGTCGATCCCATATCGGCATCATAGATGGTTGCAGCACCCAACTACAATCGCAAAGAACGCCGCAAGGCGCCGCAGCACGGGGTGCGCCTGAACAGGGCGGGTCGTCGGGCGGTCCACCGCCGCCCTCGAACTGAACCGTCAGGAGTTGGGGTGCTCGATTTGGGATACGGTGAAACCGCCAGGCGACCTCAGACGAACTGTGGGATTCCCGATGGACGACGAGCAGGTCAACAACACGATCGCCGAACTCGAGCGGTGTCTGCGCACCGACGATCCGAGCTTGGCTCCACGACTTCGCCGGATCCGTCGTGGCGACAGCGCGAGATCGGCCGCCGTGTTCGCCGCTTTGGTTACCGCGGCGATCCTTCTTGCCGCCGGGTTGGCAATCGCATCCGGGGTCGTGTGGTTCGCGGGAGTAGCAGCGTTGCTGGCAGCGTTCGCCGTCGCTCCCCACCGGGAGCCGACCGCCGCAGATTCGCCCACACTCCAAGGTCGACGTGTGGACCAGTGGAACGAGGTTCTGCCCATAGCCGGTGCGTGGTCAACCGTCGCCAGTGAACTACGAGCCGCTGACGGCCTTGATCCATGGTGCCCGACGCTCCGCCGGATCTCGAGCAATGGCACGCACGACACAACCGTGGTCGCCGTTGGGCACCATCGTCCGGTCACCCTGCGGATCTCACGTCGGTGGTTCGCCGATGGAATCCGCTGGCGAGCCGATGCTGGCGGGCCAAACCTCGTCGGGCATCTCACTCTGCAACCCACGCTGACCGGCGAGCACGTTCAGATCTGGGTGCATGCCGAGGCGCTCCGATGCCGAAATTCACGCCGAGCACTACGCACGATCCGCCGAGAAACCAGAACCGCGCTGCGCCGGTGGGCCGCAACGCGCACCGACACCCCACATTGAGCGCGCCGCGCGCCAGGCCAGGTGCACGAACTCCCGGGCCGCATATCACCGAGAGTACGTGCGCGCGCGCCGACCGATCCACTGTCGGAGCGCCCACCCACCCAATTCGGCGTTCACATGCGTTACCACCGAACTTCACCGTCGACTTGGGCCTGGGCTTTGCCGCGGGCCGTCGGCCATCTGCAGCCCGGCTCGCCCGATTGTGAGGGCAACGAGATCCGAGCTCGGGTGGCGCAAGGCCTCGGCGAGTGGTTCACGTAGGAGGCAGAGGTCGGTGATGGCGCCCGACGCAATTCGTCGAGGAGTCGACGGCGCGAGGGCGTCGCCAAGGAACAACTGCAACGCAGCAGCGGCATTGATCCGCTCGGTCGCCCCGACGAGCTGACCGGTCATCGTCGTACGCGCGACCGCTGAACGGATCGCGCGCCACGGGTCGGGGTGGCCGAACGGAGCGTCCGTGCCTCCTGCGAGACGAACGCCCGCTGCGAGGAGCGAGCTGAGTCGCCAGAGATCGTCGATCTCGACGCGGTCGACCTCGGCCAGGTACTCGTCGCCGCGTTCGCCGATGAAGTTGGGTTGTGTGATGACGATCAGACCTAGCTCGCGCACGTGATCGATCAGTTCGGCAGGCACCATCGCACCGTGCTCGATGCGGTCGCCGTCGATCACGCCCACCTCGCGCCACGCGGCAAGCGCGACGATGAGACCGACGCGCGTGACGCAGTGGACTGCCACGGTGCGGCCCAGCGCGTGCGCCCCCTGCATGGAGTCGATGAGCTGATCGAGATCCGGGTCGCGATGGTCGGGCGGCAGGATCTTGACCGGGCCGCGAGGCAACGAACCAGCAGCGTCGGAGGGCAACTGGGGCCCGCCGGTGATCATCACGCGCACCGGCAAGCCGGCCGCGCCGACTGCCTGCTCGAGCAGCTCGAGATCGTCTGCGCGTTCCCACGGCGAGGCATCGGTGAGCCCCGTCACGCCGTACGACGCCAGCTCTCTGCAGGTGGCGGCGAGGTCTGGTGTGGGTGCCGTGAACCGACCGCGGAGCAGCTCGTCGTGGCCGTATACGCGACCGGTCGGCCGTCCGGATGCGTCGCGTTCGACGCCGGGTGCGTCGAGCTCGTCGATTCTTCCGACCGCGAGCGCGAGGGAGTTGAGAACCCACAACTGACCGGAGCGGTGCTGCACGCGCAGCGGGACCGTTAGTTCCGGGGGCATGATCCGGTCGAGCGCGTCGGCGTCGAGCGAGCCCGCCACCGAGTCGTGGTAGCCGACGCACCGGACGACCGGGCTGTTCGACGTGCTTGCCGCGATGCATGCCGCGGTCAGCACACTGCGCAGCTCCTGTACCGTACGGACATCAGGCGGGCCGACGAGCACGGAGCTTCTCGCGGCGGCGAGCGCGACGACATGCGTGTGGTGGTCGTGGAGCCCTGGCAACAGTGCGCCGCCCGCGGCATCGAGCTCGTCCCAGGGAGCGTCGTTGACGTGCCAGGTGCCGGTCGGCGCGACCGACTCCACCACGCCGTCACACCACACCACGTCGCAGAGCGCACCGCGGACCTCAGCGCGGCGGACGAGCACGCGGGTGGTCAAGGTGCGTTCCGAGACGGATCGGGACCGGCCGGTTTCGCAGCCGCGGCCGCGCAGCGAGCGAGCGCGACGTCGACCACGTAACGACCTCCGGTCTTCAGGAGCTCGACGGCGGACGCTGCCGCCGTCAGCCCCGCGAGGGGGTCGGCGACTGCGTCGGCGAGGAACGTCGGCCCCGAAGGACTCCATCCGAGCAGTCCGCCGCCGGCGGCGGTGTCGTCGCCGAACCCCACCCGAGCGTCGTGCGGAGCGGACCGGCCGTAGGCGGTGATCGACAACCACACCTGCGGGCCCTCTCGAACGCATCGCTCGGCGTCGAGCCCCAGTTGAGCGAGCGCTCGCGGACGCGAGCCTTCGATGACCACGTCGGCCGACCGCAACAGGTCGAACAGCTGACGACGTCCGGCTGCGTCGCCGAAGGCGATCGACACGAACTCGCTCCTGGCGTGCAGTGCGTCGAAGAACGCCGGTGTGCTGCGTGCGCCGTCCGGTCGTTCGAAGCTCTCGACGGTGATGACGCGTGCCCCGAGCTCGGCCAGGACGTATGCGGCGAGCGGCCCGGCCCACAGCGACGCGAGTGTGACGACCGTGGTGCCGGCGAGTGGTCGCGCCGGCGCGTCGCCGAGTGGCGCGGCGAGCACTGCGCGGGCATCGGTCACCTCGCCGACGCGTGCGCACGGCAGTCCGAGCAGGATGGCTCGGTCGGCGATCTCGGCGGCCGACCTGTCGGTGAGTGCGTGCGTCACCGCCGGCCATGGGTTGTCATCGCCGGGGTCGATGCCGAGCCATGCCGGGATCGAACTCACGTCGTCTGGTCGGGCCAGGGAGACCGCCAGCCAGCCGCCGTCGCCGGCCGACAGCAAGCGGGCCGAACCGCTGGGGTTCGCCCGGCTCGACGGCTCCAGGTGGAGCGAGCCGCGGCGCATGCCGAGCACACCGACTCCCGCCGCCCCGAACCGCGCGGCGAGCCCTGCGCCGCCGTCGTCGAGCAGTGCGGCGAGCCCGGCCAGCCGACGAACGAGTTGCTCAGGCACGGCGACATCCGGTGCTGTGAGGCGTCGGCCCCCCGACTGGTCCCACCACTCGCTGACCGTGACGCCGCTGACGCGCTCGGCCGCCGGACAGTCGATCCGCAGTTCCTCCCAACGCACGACACCATCTTGTCGTGCTCACGTAAGCTCTGCACATCGACGCCTCTCGACCCCGCTCGCTCGAGCTCACGCCCGCGCAGTACGCGGAGCTTCTTGCGTCTCCGTTCACCGACGAGCTGATCGCGGGGGAGAACAGCATCGCGGCAGTGGTCGTCCACGGCGATCGTGCCGACCTTCCGGCGCCCGGCTCTCTCCCGGTGGTCGTGCTGTGGGTCGGTGACGAGTTCGGCGGCGACGGCCCGGCTGCCGCCGATGCTGTGGTGGGTCCGGACGATGTCGACGACGCGCTGAGGGTCGTCGCGTCGGCGCCGATCGCAGCGGCCAGCCTCGTTGCCCTGCTGCGTACGGTCGGCGAGGTCCCGGTTGATGAGGCACTCGCGCTGGAGTCCGCGACGTATTCGATGCTCCACGCAGGCATGGAGTTCGCGGCGTGGCGGAAGGGCGCCAGCCATGGCGCCGACACCAGTACCGAGCCGACGGTCTCGGTCGATCGAATCGGCGACGAGCTGAGGATCGTGCTCGATCGTCCGCACCGGCACAACGCGATCAGTGTCCGCCTGCGCGACGAACTGACGGCTGCGCTGGCGGTAGCGGTTGTCGATTCATCGATCGTCACGATCGATCTCAGCGGCAGCGGGCCGTCGTTTTCCAGCGGCGGCGACCTGGCCGAGTTCGGAACCCGCCCGGACGTCGCGGCCGCTCATGTGACGAGGCTGGCCCGCAGCCCGGCTCGGCTCGCACACCGGCTTGCCAACAGGTTGACGGCGCGGGTGCACGGTGCGACGTTCGGAGGCGGCATCGAGTTGGCCGCCTTCGCCGGCCGAGTGGTTGCGCACCCCGACACGGTGATCCGGCTTCCCGAGATCGAGCTCGGTCTCATTCCCGGCGCCGGCGGAACTGTCAGCCTCAGCCACAGGATCGGGCGGCAACGATTGGCCGCGCTCGCGCTGACCGGCGTCACGATCGACGCGGTCACCGCTCGTCGATGGCGGCTCGTCGATGCGATCGAACCGTCAGCGGTCTGATCACGCGTGGAGCATTGCTTCGACCACTTGCTCGCGCACGACACGCCGTAGGAGCTTCCCCGTCTCGTTGTGCGGCAGTGCATCGCGGACGATCACCTGCTCGGGTGTCTTGGAACCTCGCAGTTGCTTGCGCACGAGGGTCCTCAGCCGCTCACCGTCGATCGACGCCCCTGCTCGAGGGACGACGACTGCGAAGATGCGTTGCCCCCACTCGTCGTCGGGCAGACCGACGACACATGCGTCGGCGACGTCGCGATCGCCGAGCAACACCTCTTCGATCTCGGCGGGTGCGATGTTCTCGCCGCCGCGGATGATGGTGTCGTCGTCGCGCCCCTCGATGAACAAGTAGCCGTCGGCGTCGAGCCAGCCACGATCGCGCGTGCAGAACCACCCAGTCGCGTCGAGCACGCTGCCGGTGGAGTACTCGCCCGCGACCTGCTCGCCACGAAGGTGGATGAGACCCGGCTCGCCAGGAGCCAGCGACTCGCCGTCGTCGCCGCGTATGTCGACTTCGACGGTCGGCAGCACCCGGCCGACCGACGCCAGTCGACGGCGCACATCCGCACGTTCGGACGTGATCGCCGCACGATGATCGTCGGGGTCGAGGATCGCGATCGTCGATGCCGTCTCGGTGAGGCCGTAGGCGTTGACGAATCCGGTGGTCGGGAACGCCAACAGCGCTTCGGTCAGTACGCGCTCGGAGAGCTTGGCTCCGCCGTACGACAGCGACCGCAGCGTGTCCGCCTGCGCAGGACGCCCGCCGAGCGTCGTGACGATGCGGGCGAGCATCGTCGGCACGACCATCGCGTGCGTGATCCGCTCGTCGCGCACGGTCTGCAACCACACCTCGGGATCGAACGACCGGAGGTAGACGAGCCGGCGTCCGGCGAACAGGTTCGACAGCATGTTGGCGATCCCGGCGATGTGGTACGGCGGCACCGACACCAATGTCGCGTCGTCGTCGCTAGCGCTCGCGAACTCGACCGAGCCCAGCAGGTACGCCATGAGGTGGCGGTGACGCAGCAGCGCAGCTTTGGGCTCCGCGGTGGTGCCGGAGGTGAACAGCACGACGGCGACGTCGTCGTCGTCCGCCGCCGGTGCGCCGCCGGGGTCGGTGCCGGCGAGGTCCGCGAGCCAGTCGTCGAGCAGCCGCACACCGTCGGCTTCGAGCCGGGGAGCAGTCGCCTCGTCGGCCAGCACCACGGCATCCGGGTAGCGATCGACCAACCGGTTCAGCTGGGCGTCGTCGAGCCGATAGTTGACCGGCACGAAGGGGACGCCCGCCCAGGCAGCTGACAGCAGGGCAATCGGTAGCTCGGGGTGGTTCTCGCCGGCATACACGATGGCGCTGCGGCCGGCAGCGGTCGCTGCCCCGCTGCGGACCATGCCCCCGATGTCAGCGCCGGTCAAACGCCGAGTGCCGTCGAGCAGCGTGCGGTCTGCCAGCCCGGATTCCAGCATGGTGACGAGGGTTGACAGGTGCATGGGTGCATCTTCGCGCAAGTCGCGCGCAAATGTCATGTGATCATTATCAGAGATTGCTCATGAACCGAGGAGACGCCACTCCACGACCTGGTCGAACTTGTCGGGCCAGCGGTCGTAGTAGTAGTCGATCTGCCCCAAATAGTGGGCGGACATCAGGTTGCGAGTCGCCTCGACCTCGCCTGCGATGATCGCGTGCGCGATGGCGGTGTGCTCCTCGTGCAAGGTCGCGCGACGGTGCACGGGGTCCATGCTCGCCATCACGTGCGAGCGCACCAGGTAGCTGATGGCGCTCGTGAGCAGCACCAGCATGCGATTGTCGGTGAACCGGTACACGCGCTCGTGGAAGTCGTGCGTCACGTGGAAGTACTCCACGCCCTCGACGGTGTGGTCCGACGACAGGAACGGCGTGAACGCCTCCTTCACGGCCGCACGGTCGGGGTGCGCGGCGGCGAGCTCACCGCAGAGCGGTTCGAGTTGGCCCTGCGTCTGGAAGAGCTCGCGGTACGTCATCCGGGCCGACTGGAAGAAGAGCGAGGCGGTGCGAGCAAGGTTCTCGGCGTCGACCACACCCACGATCGGCCCGCCGCCCGGCCCGGGACGCAGGCTGAGAAGCCCCTGGACTTCCAGCATGCGGAGCGCTTCACGAAGTGACGCACGGCTGACACCGTACTGGTCGAGCATCGCGTTCTCGGGGGGCAGCCGGTCGCCGAGGCCGAGGCCGTCGTTGGCGATGGCTTGGGCGATTCGATGGGCCACGACCTCAGATCGCTTCACGTTGCGCCGTGTTTCGTTGATGGGCCTGGGCTCTGCCATCGCGACCTTTCCTTGGTCTCCGAGCGGGAGCCGGCCAGCACCGCTGCGCCTTGCCAGCTCAGAGCAGGTGAGAAGTTACCAGTAATGCTCGCCGGGCGAGTGCCTACAATAGTAGCAAATCATTGTCATGAATAGAGGGGGAGCGCCGGGCCGTGCATGTCGATCTGGAGAACAGGGTTGTGGTCGTCACCGGCAGTACTCGTGGCCTCGGGCGCGAGATGGTCGACGCGTTCGCCCGATGCGGCGCCGACGTGGTGGTGTCGGGGCGGCGGCAGGAGGTATGCGACGGCGTCGCGGCCGAGGTCACCAGCACGTCCGGTCGTCGCGTCGTCGGCATCGCGTGCCACATGGGCAGGTGGGACCAGGTCGATCAGCTCGCGCAACGAGCGATCGAGGAGTTCGGGCGGGTCGACGTGCTCGTCAACAACGCCGGGATGGCTCCCCTCTACGACTCCCTGCCGGCAGTGTCGGAGGAGCTGTTCGACAAGACGATCGGCGTGAACCTGAAGGGCCCGTTCCGGCTGACGGCGCTGCTCGGCACCCAGATGGCGGGGGGCAGGGGCGGCTCCATCATCAACATCTCCAGCACCGGGGCCGAACGGCCACAGCCGGCATTCGTGCCGTACGCGGCAGCGAAGGCCGGACTGAACGCCATGACGATCGGCCTCGCGCATGCGTTCGGACCCACTGTGCGCGTCAACGGCATCATGCCGGGGCCATTCGCCACCGACATCTCCGACGGTTGGGACTGGGAACGGATCAATCGCCGGCTGGAAGGTTTTGCGCTGAAGCGCGTCGGGCAACCGCACGAGATCGTCGGCGCTGTTCTGTACTTCGCCAGCGACGACTCCAGCTATACCACCGGGACGATCCTGCGCATCGACGGCGGCGAGCGGTGAGCGACTCGCTCCCCGTCTCGCGAACCGATGCTCCGGATGTCGCCGACGTGCGGCCCGGCGAGGAGCTCGACTGGTCGGCCCTGGAGCAGTACGTGCGCAAGCACATCGATGTCCTTCGCGGCAGCATGACGGTGAGGCAGTTCCCGAAGGGCTTCGCCAACCTCACCTACCTGTTGACGTTCGGGAATGATCGCCTGGTGTTGCGCCGACCGCCGTTCGGCACGCTGGCGCCAGGGGCGCATGACATGGCCCGCGAGCACCGGACCCTGTCGAGGTTGTGGAAGGAGTTCCCGCCGGCGCCGCGATCGTTCCTCCACTGCGCTGACCTGACGATCGTCGGCGCGGAGTTCTTCGTGATGGAGTACCGGAGAGGTGTCGGTATCTGGGACACGATCCCGGCCTCGATAGCGACGCACCGCGACGTCGGGCGCCGCGTCGGCTTCGCAGTCATCGACGCGTTGGCCGGGCTGCATGCCGTCGACCCCGCCAAGTGCGACCTGGCAGAGCTCGGCCGTCCGGTCGGCTTCGTCGATCGGCAGCTCCGCGGCTGGCAACGGCGGTGGGACCTCGTACGTGGCGACGCGGGTGCCGGCCCGATGGACGAGGCGTTCGAGTCGCTGCAAGGCTCGACGCCGGACAGCTCGCCGCCCACGTTGCTGCACAACGATCTCAAGCTCGACAACTGCCAGTTCGACCCGAACGACCCGGACCGTGTCCGGTCGGTCTTCGACTGGGACCAGGCCACGCTCGGCGAGCCGCTGATCGACCCTCGGCATCCTCCTCAACTACTGGCCCGATGCCAGCGACTCTCACGACGAACGCTCGGCCGCCATTCCGGGTCTGAGCTGATCGGGTTGCCGTCGCGCCAGGAGCTGGTGACTCGATACCACGAACTCACCGGGCTCGACGTCGGGCGGCTGCCTTGGTTCGAGGCGTTCGCGTGTTGGAAGACGGCCGTCGTGCGCCAGCAGCTGTTCACGCGCTACCAGCGCGGCGAGTCGGTCGACGCTCGCATGGCGACGCTGGGCGAGTCCGTGCCCGGCCTGGCGCGGCGGGCACTTCGGTTGTTGCGCGAGTGGGCCGGTGCCGACAATTGACGTCGAGCTAAATCATGACTATGGTTATGACGATAAGAGGGGACAGTAGGTCGATGGTGGATGCGCAACTGGGAAGCCGCCTGTGCAGCACGGCGTGCGAGACAGAGGTGGTGATCGTGCGCGCATCGGGTGGCTCGCTCGACCTTCGCTGCGGCGGTCAGCCGATGGTGACTGCCGACCAGCGGTCGGACGGCGATCGCCGATCGTCGGCGGAGGGCGCCGGCGGAGGCACCAAGGTCGGCAAGCGCTACGTCGACGAAGCGCTCGGTCTCGAGGTGCTGTGCACGAAGTCCGGCGACGGTTCACTGACCGTCGACGGGCGACCCATGACCCTCCGCCTTCCGAAGCCGTTGCCTTCGTCCGATTGATGCAACAGGGGGCATCCACATGACGAATCTCCAATCACTGCTCGACCAGCGAGTCGAAGCGCCGGCAGAGTGGACCGGTCCCGTACCAGTCTCCGACATCGACGCCGCGCCCTTCTGGGATGGGCTTCGAAGTCACCAGATGGTCATCCAGCGCTGCACCGACTGTCGGTTCTGGATCCACCCGCCGCTCGCCGGGTGCCCGAACTGCCGGTCGATGAACGTCGGCGCAGAACCGGTCAGTGGTCGCGGCACTCTCTATGCGTTCACCGTGGTCAACCGCGAGTTCGCCCCGGGTGTCAAGCCGCCGTACGTGGCCGCCTATGTCGACCTCGTCGAGCAGGACTCGCTGCGCCTCCTGACAAACATCGTCAACGCCCGCATCGGTGACCTCACGAACGACATGGATGTCCAGGTCGTCTATCACGACATCGGCGATGCGACACTCGCCTACTTCGAACCAGTCGGGCAGGAGTCATGAATCGAGAATCACCGATCCGGCGGAAGGTGGTGCTCGCAGGCGTCGGCTACTCGCAGATCGCGAGGACGACAGGACGAAGCGAAGGGTCGCTCGCGTTGGAAGCGTGCCGAAACGCCATCGCCGACTCCGGCCTGCCCGCCGACGACATCGACGGCATCGCCGTGTGGCCGGACCGCGTCTCCAGCGTGTTCGAAGGTCCGTCGATCGCATACATGCAGCGGGCGCTCGGCATGAAGCGCACCCGCTTCTGGCAGGCGATGGGCAGCGGCCCGGCACAGCTCTCCTCGATCGTGGCTGCTGTGTACGCCATCGCCTCGGGAGCCGCCGACACCGTCATCTGCTACCGCGCCCATCTCCGGCAGGAGCAGCGCTTCTACATCCCGGGATCGAGCCCCGGAGGCCCGAACCTGGCCACCGGAGAGCAAGCGTTCAAGGCGCCGTACGGCGTGCCGGCGGGCTCGCCCCGGTTCGCGCTGTGGGCGCAGCGCCACGCCTACGAGCTCGGCACCACCGACGAGCATCGCGGTGCACTCGTCCTGACGTGCCGCGCTCACGCACAGCACAACCCTCGCGCGGTCTGGAACGGAACCCCGCTGACGATGGACGACTACCTCGCGTCGGACCTCATCTCCAGCCCTCTGCGAATCCTCGACTGCGACATGCCCGTCGACGGTGCGGTCGGCATCGTCCTCACGCGTGCGGATCGTGCACCCGACCTCCGGTCGAAGCCGGTGTACATCGAGAGCCTCGGCCATGCGACCGGCCCGACCCTCGACTTCGACTCGTGGCCGGATGTCACTCACATGGCGTCGCGCTATGCCGGCGAGGAGATGTGGGCGGGAACCGACCTGACACCCGCCGACGTCGACGTCGCGCAGATCTACGATGGCTTCTCGACGCTCGCCATCGCATGGCTGGAAGACCTCGGCTTCACGAAGAAGGGCGAAGCGGGTGACTGGCTGGTGGAAGGCCGTGGCAGCCTGCGCGGCGACATGCCGATCTGCACGGACGGCGGGCAGCTCGGCGCCGGCCGGCTGCACGGGTTCGGCAAGGTCGCCGAAAGCGTGCAACAACTGCGCGGCGAATGCGGCAGCCGGCAAGTCGCAGGCGCGCAGGTTGCGCTCGCGTGTGCCGGCGGCGGCCCGTACGCCACGTCGATGGTGCTCACCCTGTGATGGCGCCGCCCGACCGCGCCGCCGACGATCTGCGCCCGTCCCCGGAGGATCGTCTCGAGCAGTTGCGCGCCAGCGCGGCGCGTGCCGGGCTCACGCCGTCGTCCTTCCGGTTGCCGGTCGAGCGCCACGTGGTGGTGGGTCGCATGCGACTGAGCGTGCTCGATTGGGGCAACAACGACGCCCCGCCGATCGTGTTCGTGCATGGGGGCAGCCTCACCGCGCACACGTGGGATCTGGTGAGCCTCTCGCTCTGCGACAGCTACCGATGCCTGGCGCTCGACCTCCGCGGACACGGCGACTCCGAGTGGCCCCCCGACGCCGACTATCGCATCGACACCATCGCGCACGACGTGATCGGGCTGATCGAAACGATGGACCTCCACCGACCGGTTCTCGTCGGCATGTCGCTCGGCGGCCTTGCCTCCATCGCACTCGCCGGTCGTCGCTCCGACCTCCTGAGGGGCCTGGTGATCGTCGACGTCGGCCCGGACGTGCGTCGCGAAGGAGCGGCACGAATCATCGACTTCGTGCGGAACGATCAGGAGCTCGACAGCATCGACCAGTTCGTCGATCGCGCCGTGCAGTTCAACGCGCGACGTGACCCCGCCCTGCTCCGGCGCAGCCTGCTGCACAACCTGCGACGACTGCCCACGGGGAAGTACACGTGGAAGTGGGACCCTCGACGGCATCGCGACTCTGACTTCGAGCGGATGCGGGCCGAGCACGCCAGCCTGTGGGAAGTCGTGCCCAACATCTCCGTGCCGACACTGATCGTGCGAGGTGCCGACAGCGCGGTGTTCCTTCGCGAGGACGCTGATCGGCTGACCGCTGCACTGCCGGATGCCTCATGGGTGGAAGTGGCCAACGCCGGGCACACAGTGCAGGGCGACAACGCGGGCGGCCTCCTCGAAGCAATCAGCCCATTCCTCCAACGGCATCTCGAGTCAGCAGGCGGCGTGCCGTGAGCACGCGCACGACGTTCGACCCTGCGACGACTCTCGACGAGTTCGCGGCGATCAGTCGGTCATGGTTGGAGAGTGTGCTGGAACGGCGCGACATCGACGGTGAAACGGTGTGGGGACACGGCAGCGACGACGTCGCCGTGTTCCACGCGCTCGCGCCCGCCGACGAGCTGGAGCTGCTCCGGCGCGGCAGCGAGTGGCAGCGACAGAAGCTGATGGCCGGCTTCGGGGCCATCAACTGGCCGATACAGCACGGTGGTGCGGGCCTGACCGACTTCCACGCCCAGGTCTTCCGCGAGGAGGAGATGCACTTCGTTGCTCCGGCGAGTCACGAGTTGTTGCGCGTCACGGTGAACCTGGTCGCGCCCACGGTGCGAGCTTTGGGCACAGCAGATCAGTGGACGGAGCTGCTGCAGCCGTTGCTGGCGGCCGAGGTGTTCGCCTGCCAGCTCTTCTCCGAGCCCGGCGCCGGGTCGGACCTGGCGTCAGTCGCGACCCGCGCGACACGCGACGGCGACGACTGGGTGATCAATGGCTCGAAGGTCTGGGCCTCCGGTGCTCAGTTCGCGCAGTGGGGCGAGCTCATCGCGCGCACAGACCCGACAGCGGCGAAGCACGCCGGCATGACGGCCTTGCTCGTTCCGCTCGACGCTCCGGGCGTGGAGGTGCGACCCATCCGTCAGATGTCGGGCGGCGCGTCGTTCAACGAGGTGTTCCTCGACGATGTGCGGATTCCGGACTCCCTCCGGCTCGGCGAAGAGGGCGACGGCTGGCGGACCGCGCTCACGACGTTGGGTTTCGAACGAGCGCAGAGCGGTGCGAAGCGCGTCGGAGGGTCATGGGAGCAGCTGCTCGCTCTTGCGAAGTGGGCACAGCAGGCGCACGACCCGGTCGTCCGTCAGGAACTGATGAAGGTGTACACAGGGGAACGGCTGCGTGAGCTCACGCGCCGGCGAGCGCAAGCACGCGCGCGGACGCCTGGAGCCACGCCCGGGCCAGAGGGGTCGCTCGGCAAGCTGCTGTGGACCACCGGCATGAACAAGATCAGCGAGGTCGCGTCGACTGTGCTCGGCCCCAGGCTCGTCGCCGACTCCGGTGAATGGGGCACCTACGCGTGGGCGGCTCACGTCCTCGGGGCACCTGGCTTCAGGATCGCCGGCGGCTCCGACGAGATCCAACGAAACATCATCGGCGAACGCGTGCTCGGCTTGCCACCAGAGCCGCGCGTCGACAAAGACGTTCCGTTCGGACCGACACGGTGAGAGTGGAACGTCGGTGACCACCGACGCCATGCAACAGCCATCGTCCACAGCGACGGTCGTGGTCGAACGCAACGTCGAGATTCCGATGCGCGATGGCGTCGTGCTTCGCGCCGATGTGTACCGGCCGAGCGAGGGTCGGTGGCCGGTGCTGGTGCAGCGCGCGCCGTACGACAAGGACGTCGCGCCGTCGACGCTCGTCAGCCTGCCGCCAATGGGCGCCGTGGCCGAGGGCTTCGCCGTCGTTGTGCAGGACGTCAGAGGCCGAGCGCGCTCGGAGGGGGTGCACACCCCCTTCGACGAGGCCGCGGACGGCTACGACACCGTCGAGTGGGCCGCGCAGCAACCGTGGTCGAACGGCGAGGTCGGGATGTTCGGCAGCTCGTACATGGGAGCCACCCAACTGCAGGCGGCTGTCGCCGCTCCCCCCAGCCTGAAGACGATCTGCCCGATCCAGGCGAGCTCCGACTACTACGAAGGGCGCACCTACTTCGGAGGGTCGTTGGAGCTCGGGTCGCTGCTCACCACGACGCTCGGTGTCACCGGGCCGGGCTCGTTGAGATGGGCGCAGGGCACCGCTGACGAGAAGCGCAGCTGGCGTGCGGAAATGGCGACCATGCTCGATGACCTGGACAGCGTCGTCCGCGACGCGCCACTGTCGGCCTCCGTCGACCGGCCGGACGGCCCGCTGCGCCACTTGACGCCGTGGTTCCACGACTGGGTGGAGCACGACCAGAACGACGAGTTCTGGAAACGCGTCTCGGTGGAGGCCCGACACGAGCACGTCGACGTGCCCGCACTGCACATCACGAGCTGGTTCGACCAGTTCCACGTCGGCACGCTTCGCAACTTCGAAGGGTTGCGGCAACGAGCCGCCTCGCCGACTGCGCGCGAGGGGCAGTTCCTGATCGTCGGCCCATGGAACCACTACCCGGCGCGCAGCGGTGGTCATGGCGCAGTGCGCGTCGGCGATGTCAACTTCAGCATGAAGGCTCAGCTGCACCTCGACGGGGTGCAGCTCGGATGGTTCCGCCGTCACTTCTACGACGATGCGAAGGCGTTCCGGCAGCGATCTCGAGTGCGCTTGTTCGTGATGGGCGTCAACGAGTGGCGCGACGAGGACGACTGGCCGTTGCAGCGCGCGGTCGAGACTCCGATGTTCCTCGCGCTCGACCAGTCGGGTGAACGAACCCTGGCACCGGCGTCCACGTCTGCTGTGCCGCACGACTCGTTCCGCTACGACCCGACCGACCCCGTGCCCACTCACGGGGGCGCGCACCTCGTGCTCGCCTCGCACCACCAGCAGGGGCCGGTCGACCAGGCAAGGATCGAGGCCAGGGACGACGTTCGCTCCTTCACCTCTCCCGTGCTCGAGAGCGATGTCGAGGTGACGGGTTGGGTCTCGTGCATCCTCTGGGTGTCGTCCGACGCCCCCTGTACCGACTTCACCGTGCGCTTGAGCGACGTTCATCCGGATGGTCGTTCGATCAGCGTCTGCGACGGCATCCGTCGTGTCGAGCTCGGCGACCCCGGTCCGTCGGAGGTGAGCGTCAGCCTCGGCGCCACGTCACAGGCGTTCCGCCGCGGGCACCGCATACGGGTCTCGGTGTCGTCCAGCAACAGCCCTCGCTTCGAGGTGAACCCCAACACCGGTTCTCGCCTCCTGCGCTCGGCCGAGACCGTCGTGGCCCAGCAGACCGTCCACCTGGGTGACTCTCATCCGTTGAGGATCGTCCTCCCGGTCGTTCCGCGTTGAACGCAGAGCGGCGCCGACGTTGGCCGTGCATGGCCTTCCCGGCGTACCGCACCCTGATCGCGAGCGCAACGCTGATGAGCTTCGGCGTCATGGGGCAGGTGGTCGCGCGCGGTTGGCTGGCGCGCGATCTGACCGGCAGCAACGCTGGGCTCGGCGGCGTGATGATGGTGTTCGGCGGAGTCATGCTGATACTCACGCCTGCGGGCGGAATGGCGGCGGATCGTTACCCCCGACGTGCTGTCCTGGCAGTCTCGCTGGCGACGATGGCCGTCTCGTCGTTGCTCGTCGCCGTGCCCGTGATCGCCGGTGTCATCCGCTACTGGATGCTGGTGCTGGCGGCCGCGCTGCAGGCGGCCGGCCACGCGTTCTACCTCCCGGCGCGCGCGAGCCTGATACCTGAACTCGTCGAGCCCGCGGCAGTGCACAACGGACTCGTGCTCTCGCAGATGTCGCACGAGCTCTCGCGGATGGTCGCCCCGGCGTTGGCGGGATTGATGATCGGCGTCACGTGGTTCGGACTGGGCGGCGTTTTCCTCGCGGGCGCGGCGACCAGCGTGATGGCGCTGGTGTTCGCGACCCGGTTGCCGCAGCTGCCCCGCCGAGCGACCTCGACAGCGTCGGGCCTGAGTGATCTGGCGAGCGCAGTCAGGTACGTGCGCACGACGCACAAGCTTGGCGCGGTCTCCCTGTCCGCCGTGGGCGTCATCCTCTGCGGCTTCCCGTACCTGGTGCTGCTCCCAGCGCTCGCAACCGACCGATTCGGCGCCGGACCGGTGGAGTTCGGGGTGATGTCCGGCACCGCCGGACTCGGCGCGCTGGTGGCCGGCATGGGCGGCGCTTCCCTGGAAGCATTGGTCGGTCCGGCTGCTCTCGTTCCGGCATCGGGCACCGTGGCCGGAATCAGCGTCCTGGCCCTCTCCATCGCCGGCAGTCTGCCTGTCGCGCTGGGCGCGCTCTTGGTGATCGGCGCGTCGTTGATGGTCTTCCAGACCTCCGCGCAGGCGTACATGATGCAGCTCGCCGAGCCGGCGTACCATGGGCGCGTGCAGAGCATCCTGGTGTTCGGATACAGCGGAGCGATGCTCGCCGCGTTCCCGATCGGGCTCCTCGCCGACGTGCTGTCGCTGCGCGACGCGCTCGTGGTGATGGGAGTGGGAATCCTGCTCTTCGTCGCCCCTGCGATGGTGAGGGGCGGCGGTGCTCACCGGCCGGCAGTTGCCGACAGAGGTGACCGTCAGGCCGGATCGCGTCGCGGGCGCTCGGCGAGCGCGCGGCGCGCAAGCGGAAGAACGACCTCGCCGACACCTTCGATCTGTTCGTCGATCTGGGACGGGTCGACGCCGGGGAGGTAGACGCGGACGTTCAGCGCCGTCGCACCGATGCGACGTGCGGCATCGGCGAGCTCGGTGGCGATGTAGTCCGGATCTCCGGCGGCGATCGAGCTCGATGTCGTCTGGGCGAGCCAGGCCGAGCTCTCACCCGCGCTGCGATAGCGATCGAGCATCGCGTCGAAGAGATGCCGTGGAGGGTCGCCGAGCCACACTCGCCGACCCATCACGATCGGCCCGCTGCCACCGACGGCCCTGTAGGCGCCGATCATCTCGTGAAGACGTTCGTCGGAGGTCATCGAGTCGACGAGCAGCCCGACCTGCGCTCGACCGGCGCGCCGCGCGGCGGTCAACGAGCCTGCGGCGCTCACGAGCGGGACCGGATGTTCGCCCATTTGAGTCATCGCGAAGTCAGCGACGAGCGCACCGTCCGCGTGACCGCGAAGCAGCGCGACGAGCGACCCCAGGTGCCGTTCATGGGTCGTGCCGCGTTCGTCGAACCCGTCGACGACCAGCGCCGCAAAGTCCGACTCCTGATACCCGGGGGCGACGCCGGCGCCGACTCGCCCGGGGTGCCGGGCCGCCAGCCATGCAAGGTCCTCGGCGACGAGCATGGCGTTGCGCAGCGGCAGCAGCAGAGGAACCGGTCCGCACCACACCCTGTCCGTCGCCTCCAGCATCCACGCTGCCGCGAGCAGTGGATTGGGGACATAGCCGGGAAAGCCGGCGTGGTGCTCCGACACCGAGACACCGTCGAAGCCGCAGCGGTCGGCGATGACGGCCTGGTTGACGAGATGGGCGACCGCCCGGTCGGCCGGCAGGTCTGGGAGGTACACCGCGATGCCGATGCTGTCCTGTTCGAACGGAGTGCTCACGAGAGCACCTCCGCCAGTTGGTGGACCTGATCGATGTACTCGTCGGCCGGAACCTGTGGCGACAGCAGCACGTCATTCACACCGGCATCGCGGTACTCGGCGATGCGGCGACGGACGTGGTCGATGGGGCCGACGGCGCAGCACGAGTCGATGTAGCGGTCGAAATCCTGGCCGTAGCGCCGCCCCAGGAGCAGAGCCGCTGTGGCTCGTGCTCGTTGCTCGTCGGAATCGACGACGGTGAACAACACCGCGCTCACTCGAAAGTCGTCGAGGTCGCCGCGCAACTCTCGGAGCCGATGCACACACGTTCGCATCCGTCGCGGCGACATCGCGTAGGCGCACCAACCGTCGAACCGCGCGGCGCGCCGGAGCGCCGGTTCGCTGCGGCCACCGATCCAGATGGGAGGCCGGGGACGCTGGTGCGGCAGGGGGGAACCGATGACACCGCTCACCGCGTGCAGCGGTCCGGCGTGGTCGACCGTGTCGCCGCTCCAGAGTTGCTGCATCAGATCGAGGTACTCGTCGAGCCGGCGACCACGACCCTCGACCGGGACGCCCACAGCACGCCACTCGTTCTCGAACTCGCCACCCACTCCGACGCCGAGTATGAAGCGCCCGCTGGCGATGATGTCGATGGTGGCGATCTGCTTGGCGGTGACGACAGGCTCGCGCAGCGGTACCAAGAGCACCGCGCTGCCGATGGCGATGTGCTCGGTCTGCGCGGCGAACGCCGCCAAGGTGGCGCACGCATCTGGGATGGGGCCGGCGGCGAACACGTGGTCGCCGACGAAGAGTGAGTCGAATCCGGCGTCCTCGATCACGCGGGCGATGCGCCGGTAGAACCGCGGGTCCGACGGCATGCCCAGCGGCCACGAGCCGACGATGACACCCGTACGGTGCGCTGGCGGCTTCGGAACCTCGACGGACGAATCGGCACTGTCGTTCATGTGCATGACACATGCTATCTC
>CAZWCU010000029.1:0-26395 GCA_964632715.1 uncultured Bifidobacterium sp.
TGCTCGCCGCCATCCGCCGCGCGAAGACCGAGGCGAAGGTGAGCCAGAAGGTCGCGGTGTCGCTGCTGGTCGTGCAGGCACCCGCCGAACTGCACGCTGCCATCGCCGCCGCGGAGGGCGATCTGCGCGACGCGGGGTCGGTCGCGGAGGTTCGCTACGAGACCGCCGCCGCGCTCGGCTGCCAGATCACGCTCGCTCCGGCGGAACAGCCCATGGACCGCAGCGACTCGCAGGGGTAGTTTGGTCGGCCATGCGGCGGCTCTCCTTCGTCTCGATGCTCGTGGCGCTCATCGCCGGTGCGGGCCTGCTGGTGCCCGGTGCACCCTTGGTGGGCGCGTCGGGCACCACCACCGAGCCGGCAACGACCGAGCCCAGCACCACCGCTCCGGCAACCACCGAGCCGGCCAACACTGAACCCGGCACCACCGTCGCGAGCACGACCACCACCAGCCAGCCGCCGAGCACGATGGTGCCCGCCACTCGCGGCACGGCCGTGCAAGCGGTGCCCACGCTGCCACCGCCCACTGCTCCGCCGACGGTGCCGCCCACCATCGCGCCGTCGCCGTACGCCGTGCCCGCCAACACGGGCAGCGGCCGGCGAGTCGTGTACTCGAAGAGCCGCATGCGAGTGTGGGTGGTCGAGGCCGACGGCCGAGTCGCGCGCACGTACCTCGTGTCGGGCCGCCTCAGCCAACCGAACACCGGCACCTACTCCGTGTTCTCCCGCTCGTCGTACACGTGCAACATCAACCACCCCACCACGTGCATGCGCTGGATGGTGCGGTTCACCAAGGGCCCGAGCGGCGACAACATCGGCTTCCACGAGATCCCGCGCTCCAACGGGGTGCCGTTGCAGAGCGACAGCCAACTCGGCCAGGCACTGTCCAGCGGCTGCGTGCGCCAGAGCACCGCCGACGCGCAGTTCATGTGGGCGTGGGCGGGCATCGGCACCAAGGTCGTCGTCATCTGGTAGTTCCCGGTCACAGGTCACGCGCACCCGACCTGACCTCGCACGACGCGGCCGCTAGCCTTGCACGATCATGGAGATGCCCCCCATCGAGCCGTCGAAGCCGTACACGCCTCGCCACACCAACACGCAGCGGGCCGTTCTCGCGCTGAACATCGTGGTGGTCATCGCCTGTCTCGTCGGCGCCGGTGCGCTCGTCTACGGCAAGCAGCAGCTCGACCAGCGGCTGCAGACCGAGTCGGTGGTGGTCAGCACCACTGCGCCGGCGCAGCAGCCGGCCGGGCCCGACGACACCGGCGGCGGCGCCACCACCAGCACGGGTGTACCCGAGACCTTCCCGCCCGCGGACCCGCAGGCGCAGAACTTCCTCATCGCCGGCTCCGACTCCAACGCCTGCGTCGACCCCGATTCGCCGTGGGCCGGCGCTGCCGACCCCACCCGCGAGAACATCGGCAACCGCAGCGACACCATCATGATCATGCGCGTCGACCCCGTCACGCGCCAGGCCGCCGTGCTGTCGTTCCCCCGCGACCTGTGGGTGAAGATCCCCGACAAGGGCAAGAACCGCATCAACTCGGCCTACATCAAGGACGACTACACGCTGCTCGCGCAGACCATCTACGACAACTTCGGCATCCAGGTCGACCACTACATCCAGGTCGACTTCTGCGCCTTCAAACGCATCGTCGACGCTGTCGGTGGCGTCACCGTGCCGTTCGCCACTCGCATCCTCGACAAGAACGTCGGGCTCGACGTGCCGGCCGGGTGCCACACGTTCAGCGGCGATGAAGCGCTCGCCTACGTGCGCTCACGTCACCTGAAGTGGGTCGACGAGGACGGCGTGGCCAACGAGGATCGCGCCTCCGACCTCGGCCGCATCTCGCGCCAGCAGGACTTCCTGCGTCGCACCTTGTCGGCCGCGCTCGAGCAGGGCGTGTTCGACCCGGGCGTGGCACGCGCTCTCATCGAGTCGCTGCAGACCGACATCGTCACCGAGGACGGCTTCACGCTCAACGACATGCTCGAGTTCGCCGGTGTGTTGAAGGACATCGACCCGGCCGGCATCCGCACCTATCAGATCGAGGCCAGCCGCCTCATCGTCAGCGGCAACGACGTGCTCGAGCCGCGCATCAAGGGCGAGAACATGGTCGCCATCCTCAACATCTTCCGCGGTGTCGCCCCGCTGGTGGGCGCACCCGACCAGGCCTTCGAGACCACCACCACGTCGGTCGGCCCGACCACCACCGGCACCGGCGTCACCACCACCACTGCGGCACCCACCGCCACCACCGTCGCTCCCACCACCAGCCTGCAGCCCGAGGAGAACCTCAAGGGCGACATCCTCCCCGACGACTCCATCTCCTGCTGAGCAACCCCGATCCGAGGCTTTCCTCCAGCGCGGGTCCTTCCGAGGCTTTGTGCGGGGAAACCCTGGACGTGAGCCTCGGGTTGGAGGAAAGCCTCGGTTCGGGATCGGCTCAGCTGCGGCGGTCGAGGGCGTCGGTGAGGGCTTCGGCCACCTGGCTGGGGCCGCTGATGGTGATGCAGCGGGCGCCGGCGCGAGCGGCGAAGGCCTGTGCCTCGTCGCAGTCGGTGTCGGGCGCAACGACGACCAGTTCGCCCACGCCGCCGGCCGCGGCCACTGCGTCGCCGTCGACGGTGGCCCGGCAGTCGCTGAGCAGCACCGTCACCTTGCGGCCGGCACGGCTGCGTTCGAGCTGCGTCGCCGCGACCCGCAACGCGCCGGCGAGGTCGGTGGTGCCGAAGCCGCGCAACGAGAGCACGTCGTTCACCACCAGGTCGCCCGGCTTCGGCGTCAGCTGACCCTTGGCCACCACCACGTCCTTGCCGAAGGCGAGCACGCTGTAGTCGGCCGGCGCGCGACTGGCCACCGCGGCCGCGGCGAGTGCGGCGGTGGCCAACGGCTTGCCGCCCATCGAACCGCTGCGATCGACGAGCAGGCAGATGGCCGTGGTGGGCTTCACCCAGCCACGCACCCGCAGCCGCTCGGCGTCGATGGCTCCTCCGCGGCCCTCCATGATCGCTTCCAGGCTGGCGTCGATGTCGAGGTCGCCACCATCGGGTCGGTACGGCAGGTCGCGCAAGGTGCCCACCCCACGCGGACGCACCGGACCACGGCGAGCCACGTCGATGAACAGCGAGCCGGCGAGGCGCTTCGCCAGCTCCCGCAACTTCCGGTCAGTGGCACCGACCAGATCGGCCAGCATCGCGAGCGTCTCGTCCGGGTCGTCGCGCATGCCGTCGTCGATGGCCTGCTCGTCGAGCTCGCCCACCTCCGGCGACACCTGCTCGAAGCGCGGGTTGCGCGACAGCTCGCGCCGCGAGGTGGTGCGCTTCTGGCTGTTGGCGACCTCGGCGTCGGCCTCGTCGCCTTCCTTCACCTGCGGCGGTGGGCTCAGCCCCTGGTCGCCCCGCTCGGGGCTGCCACTTTTCCCTCACCACCGGCCTCGTCGGTGGCGGGCGGTCGGAACACCTCGCGCCACAGCTCGGTGACGATGTCCTCCGCGCTGCGCGTGCAACCCTCGCGCAGTCGCAGGCGACCGCTGAGCGCCACCAGCGCGGCATCGAGGCCCACTGTCGGATCTGTGGCGGGCAGGCCGCGCAACGACGACAGCGAGGCGGCGACGGCTGCGGCGTCGATGGCGCCGCGCACCGAGGAACCGATGCGCACGTCGGGGTGCGTGCGTGTGCGCCGCACCACTTCGACCGCACCCGCCAGCCACGCGGGGTCGGTGGCGGTGCCCGGCAGCGCTCGCTGCACGATGGCCACCTCGTCGGCGGCGTCCTGGTAGCCCACCGCGAGCCGGCACACACGGTCGTACACCGCGCTGCTGATGCGCGCGGTGCCGATGGCATCGAACGGGTTCATCGCCGCCACCAGGCGGAAGCCGGCGGCCGCCGCCACCCGACCCAACCGCGGCACGTGCAGCTCGCGCTCGCTCATCACCGTGATGAGCACGTTGAGCGTCTCTTCCGGGATGCGGTTGATCTCCTCCACGTAGAGCAGCGAGCCGTCGCGCATCGCGGTGACCAACGGACCGTCGACGAACACGTCGGGGTCGTAGCCGTCGGACAGCACACGCGCCGGGTCGAAGTGGCCGACGAGACGCGCGGGCGTCAGCTCGGCGTTGCCTTCCACGAACTCGAAGCCGAGACCCAACTCGTCGGCGACCGCGCGCAGCAGCGTGCTCTTGCCGGTGCCGGGCGGCCCTTCCAGCAGCACGTGCCGGTCGGCCGCGAGGGCAGCGACGACCAGCTCGATCTCGCGGGCCCGGCCGACGACGCGCCCGAGCACCCGGTTCATCAGCCCGCCGGACCCGTTCGCCGACGAGTCAGTCATACATGATCACGCCTCGCAGGTTCTCGCCGTCGCGCATGGCCTGGTAGCCGACGTTGATCTCGTCGAGCGCGTAGCGGCGGGTGATCAGTTCGTCGAGCTTCAGCTGCCCCTCGCGGTACAGACCCAGCAGCTTGGGGATGTCGTGGCGCGGGTTCAGCGAACCGAAGATGGTGCCCTTGATCTCCTTGTTCCACATGGCCAGCTCGAACAGGTTCACCGACGACTCGGTCTGCGCCGCAGGGGCGAGGCCGGTGACCACGATGGTGCCGCCCTTGCCGGCCAGCGCAGTGCCCAGCTGCATCATCTCGCCGTGCAGCACGCCGGGGGTCATGATGACCTTCTCGGCCATCTGGCCCCACGTGAGCTCGGTGACCGCAGCCATCGCTTCCTCCATGGAGGCGAACGTGTGCGTGGCGCCGAACTCCATCGCCTTCTCACGCTTGAACTCCACCGGGTCCACCGCGATGACGCGCTTGGCGCCGGCCATCGCTGCGCCCTGCACCGCGTTGATGCCGATGCCACCGATGCCGACCACCACCACCGTGTCGCCGGGCCGCACGTCGGCTCGGTTCGTGGCCGAGCCCCAGCCGGTGGCGACGCCACACGACACGAGCGCGACCACGTCGAGCGGCAGGTCGTCGTCGACCTTGATGACCGACGCCTCGGCGACGGCGCTGTACTGGCTGAACGTGCCCAGCTTGGCCATCATCTTGATCGGCTCGCCGTTGAAGAAGTGACGGCTGGTGCCGTCGGTGATCATGCCGTTCTGCATCGTGCCCGCGCCCGCGTCGCAGAGGTTCTGACGGCCGGTGCTGCAGAACCGGCAGCGACCGCACGACGGGATGAAGCTGGCCGACACGTGGTCGCCCGGCTGCACGCTGGTGACGCCCGGACCCACCTCGACGACGACGCCGGAGCCCTCGTGACCGCCGATGATGGGGAAGAACGGCGGTAGGCCGGCAGCGTCGAGTATCTCGGCCGCCGCCACGATGTCGCCGGTGACGAAGTGCTCGTCGCTGTGGCACATGCCCGCGACCTTCCACTGCACGATGAGCTCACCGACCCTGGGCGGGTCGACGGTGATCTCCTCGATCTGCCACTGCTGCTCGATGCCGTGCAGCACCGCTGCCCTGCACTGCATGGTCAGTCGGTGTGCTCGTAGACGAGGACGCCACGGATGTTCTTGCCGGCGTTCATGTCGGCGTAGCCCTCGTTGATGCCTTCGATCGGGTAGGTCTTGGTGACCAGACCGTCGAGGTCGAGCTGACCCTGGGTGTAGAGCTCGAGCAGCTTGGGGATGTCCTTGCGCGGGTTGCCGGAACCGAACAACGAGCCGATCAGCTGCTTCTCGAACACGGTGAGGAACACCGCCGGGATGGCGATGCTGGTCTCGCCCACCGGGTGGATGTTGGTGACGACGATCTTCGAACGCTTGCCGCCGAGCCAGAAGGCCTCGCCGAGCACGTCGCCGTTGCCGACACCGCAGGCCATGATGACCTTGTCGAAGCCGCGGTCCCAGGTGGTCTCGCCCATGGCGCCGAGCGCGTCGGTGATGGACGCGTAGCCGTGGGTGGCGCCGAACTCCATCGCCTTCTCACGCTTGAACTCGATGGGGTCGATGGCGGCGATGACGCGGGCGCCGGCGAGCCGGGCACCCTGCACCGCGTTGGAGCCGATGCCGCCGACGCCGACCACGGCGACCGTGTCGCCGGGCTGCACCTGCGCGGCGTAGACGGCCGAACCCCAGCCGGTGACGACGCCGCAGCCGAGCAGGCAGGCCTTCTCCAGCGGGAGGTCCTTGTCGATCTTGATGCAGCTGGCCTCGTGCACGACGGTGTGGTGGGCGAACGTGCCGAGCGCGCCGATGCCGAGCAGCAGGTCTTCACCGGTGGAGCTGTGGTGGCGGGCAGTGCCGTCGCTGAGCTGCAGGCCGGTGGCGGTGACCGTGTTCATGTCGCACAGGTTGCTGTGGCCGCCGGCGCAGCTGGGGCAGCGGCCGCAGGCCGGCACGAAGCCGAACACCACGTGGTCGCCGGGGGCCACGCTGAACACGCCGGCACCCACTTCCAGCACCACGCCCGCACCTTCGTGGCCACCGATCAGCGGCGGCTCCGGCGTGGCGCCCGCGAGGTCGCCGGTGACCAGGTGCTCGTCGCTGTGGCACATGCCGCTGGCGACGATCTTCACCAGCACCTCGCCGGCCTTGGGCGGGTCGAGCTCGATCTCTTCGACGCTCCACGGCGTGTTGCGTGCTCTCAGGATTGCGGCCTTGGTCTTCACGGGTTCCCCCTCAGGTAGGTGAATGTGGCGTCGGCGGCGACCATACCGCGCCGACGCGTCACCGCGGCAAGCGCACGCCGATGCCCTTGGCGATCGCCTCGTCGAGCACCAGCCGCGCCGCGGCAGCGTCCTCCACCGCGTGGCCGGTGCTCTTGTACACCGTGATCTCGTCGTCGGTGGTACGACCGGCGTGCGCGCCGTTGATCACCGCCCCGATCTCCACCACCCGAGCGAGGTCGATGCCCTGCAGTTCCACTGCGCCCGCCGGTGGAGCGGCGGCCGCAGCACCCATCCACTCCACGAACACCGTGCCGCGGGTGAACCCCGGGTGCAGCTCGGCCCGGTTGCCCACCGAGCCGACGTGCGCGCCGGGCGACACCCACTCGGGTTCGATGACCGCGTGGTCGGCGTCGGTGGTGAGGCAGACGACGTCGGCGCCGCGAACGGCGTCCTCGAACGAGCACACCACGCCGGACGGGTGACGCGCCGCGAGCGCGAAGGCCGAGCCCCGCGACCGCGAGGCCACCCGCACCGATGACCACGGCCGCAGGTCGGCGAAGGCACTGAGGTGGGAGTGCCCCTGCACACCGCCGCCGATGATGGCGAGCACCGTCGCCGCGGGTCGGGCCAGCAGGTCGGCAGCCACTGCGGCCGAAGCGGCCGTGCGGATGGCGGTGACCGACGCGCCGTCCATCACCGCCACGGGCGTGCCGTTCGACTCGTCGCACACGACGATGAGGCCCTGGTGCGACGGCACGTCGGTGCCGTGGTTGCCGGCGAACACGCTGACCGCCTTCACCACCAAGCCCATGCCCGGCACGTAGCCGGGCATCGCGGCGAGCAGTCCGTGCGGTGCTCGGGCGGCGATGCGCGGTGGCACATCGGCCTTCCCGCTCGACAGCAGTGCGAACGCCTCTCGCAGCCGGGCCCGCAACGCCGGCATCGCGAGCAACCCGCGCACGTCGGCTTCGGTGAGGTACACCAGGTCGTCCATCCGACCGTCCTATCACGCCCTCGTCAGGGCGGCCGGCAAGGGGGCGGTGGAGACGAAGTGGAGCACCTGCACCGCGCGGGTCATCGCCACGTAGAGCAGGCGGGCACCACGGTCACTGCCGTCGAAGATCTCGTGCGGGTTCACCACCACCACACCGTCGAACTCGAGCCCCTTGACGGCTTCGGCGTGGAACACCGGCACGTCGTCGTGGCCGAGGTCGTGCACGCGATCGGTGGCGTGCAGCCCGGCGGCGTCGAGCGCGGCGACGATGCGGCCCATCAGCGCCTCGGGCACCACGACGCCCGTGTTGTGGTGCCGGTGGCGGACCAGCCGCACTTCCGCCACCACCGCCGCGGCCAACTCGTCGTCGGCCACCACCGTCAGCGCCGGCGCACCGCCTTCGGCCCGCACGCTGCGGCTGGCCGGCGTGGTGACGCCGGTGTGCGGCAGCAGCCGATTCGCCACGTCGAGGATGGGCGCAGGTACGCGGTAGCCGATGGTGAGGTGCGCAACCTCGGATGCCGTCGCGCGCATGAAGCGCAGCGCTTCGTCCCAATCCTGCTGACCGGCCGGCGTGGTGCTCTGCGCGAGGTCGCCGAGGATGGTCATCGAACCCGACGGGCTGCGGCGGCCGATGCAGCGCAGCGCCACCGCACTGTGATCCTGCGCTTCGTCGACCACGACGTGGCCGTAGGTGAACGGCGTGCCGACGAGCAGCGAGTTCGCTTCATCGACCAGGAACTGGTCGGCGATGGTCCACGCACGGCGCTTGCCGCCGGGGCCGGCCAGCAACTGGTCGACGAGCTTGACCGCGGTCTGCGTGGGCCACGCCTTGGTGAGCGCGGCGCGCAGCTCGGCGCCCTTCTCCCACACGTCGTCGCGGTCGTAGCGGCGCTGCATGTCGCGCTGCACCAGACCCTTCAACGAGTCGCGGCGCTTGTTGACCGGGGCGTTCGAGTCGAGCGCGAGCGCCAACCACTCGGCGATCTCGTCACGCGTGATCGTGAGCGTCCGCGCGCCGATGGGCACTCGCAGGTCGTCGGCCGGCACCTTCACGTGCATCGTGCTGGCCGCCTCGAGCGCGAGGAGCTGCTCCTCGCTCCCCTTCCCGCGACGCTGCGCCACCGAATCCACGCCGGTGACCGGCACCTTCGGCACGCACAGATCGAGCGCGGTTCGTTGCTGCACGCTGCGCTCGCCGAGCGACGGCAGCACGTTGCCGATGTAGTCGAGGAACACCTTGTTGGGCCCGACCACCAGCACGCCATCGCGCACCAACCGGCGACGATGCTCGAAGAGGAGGTAGGCCGCACGGTGCAACCCCACCGCGGTCTTGCCGGTACCCGGCCCGCCCTGCACCACCAGGCACTGGTCGAGCGGCGCACGGATGACCATGTCCTGTTCGGCCTGGATGGTGGCCACGACCTCGCGCATCGCGCCGGTGCGAGCGGCACCGATCTCGGCGAGCACGGGGTCCGGGATGCCCGAGCCTGCCGTGTCGTGATCCGGGTCGTCGAGCTGCTCGTCGAGGTAGGCGGTGAGCACACTCGGAGCGTCGCCGCTGGCGGCCAGCGTGAACCGGCGGCGGTGCGCCAGCCCGAACGGGTCGGCGTGGGTGGCGCGGTAGAACGGCGCGGCGATGGGCGCCCTCCAGTCGACCACCACCGGGTCGTGCGCGTCGTTCTCGATGTGCCGGCGACCGATGTACCAGCGGTCGCCGTTCTCCTCGCCGATGCGCCCGAAGAAGTCGCCCGCGCCCGGTGTGCGCAGGTCTTCCAGTGCTTCCGCCACCGTGACCTCGATGTACTCCTTGGTGATCTCGTCGGCGGCGCCGTCGGGGTCGAGCGCCGCGAAGCGGTCGACCATGCGATCGCGACAGGCGCGCGCGAACGCCAGCTGCGCCTGTTCGGCGGGCAGCTCGGGGAACAGGTCGGCGGACGGGTGCTCGCTCACAGGGGCCACCACGCTATCGGTTTGCTCGTCGGCCGGCGGGCGGCAGGCGCTAGCCTCGCCCGCATGGAGAACGAAGTCGTCGAAACCACCGCCGCTGCCCCCGAGGCACCGGTCGAGATCACGGAAGAGCTGCTGGTGGAGGAGATCTCCATCGACGGCATGTGCGGTGTCTACTGAGCTGATCGCTCACCCGTTGCTGGCCACCGCGCTCGAGCTGCACCCGCAGGTGGCACTGCGGCCCGAGCCGTTCGGCGCGCTCGCCTACCACTACGGCAACCGGCGGCTGGTGTTCATGAAGCACCCCGACATGGTCACCGTCGCCAACGCGCTGCACGAGCACCGCACCTTCGCCGACGCGCTCACCGCGTGCGACATCGCACCCGAGCGCTGGCCGTCGTTCGCGAAGGCGTTCGCCTCACTCAAGGAATCCGACGTCGTTCGGGAAAGGGCTGCTGCATGAGCGCCGAATCACTGGTCGCACAGTTGAAGACCGGGCTCGACGCGCCCATCTGCCTCACGTGGGAGCTCACCTACGCGTGCAACCTGCAGTGCGTGCACTGCCTGTCGTCGTCGGGTCAGCGCGACCACCGCGAGCTCAGCACCGCCGAGGCCAAGCGCGTGCTCGACCAGCTGCGCGAGCTGCAGGTCTTCTACATCAACATCGGTGGCGGCGAACCGATGGTGCGCCGCGACTTCTTCGAACTGGTCGAGTACTCGGTGGCCAGCAACATCGGTGTCAAGTTCTCCACCAACGGCGCCTTCATCGACGCCGACAAGGCGCGCCGGCTGGCGGCCATGGACTACCTCGACATCCAGATCAGCCTCGACGGCGTCGACGCGGTCACCAACGACGCGGTGCGCGGCGAGGGCAGCTACGACATGGCTCGCCGGGCGATGGACAACCTGGCCGCGGCCGACTTCGGGCCGTTCAAGATCAGCGTCGTCGTCACTCGCCAGAACGTGCCGCAGCTCGACCGGTTCAAGGCGCTGGCCGACAGCTACGGCGCACAGCTGCGCATCACCCGCCTGCGCCCCAGCGGCCGCGGCGTCGACAGCTGGGACCACCTGCACCCCACCAACGCTCAGCAGCGCGAGATCTACGACTGGCTGATGGCCAACGGCGAGCACGTGCTCACCGGCGACTCGTTCTTCCACCTCAACGCGCTCGGCCCATCGCTGCCCGGCCTCAACATGTGCGGCGCCGGTCGCGTGGTGTGCCTCATCGACCCCATCGGCGACGTCTACGCCTGCCCGTTCGTCATCCACGACGAGTTCCGCGCCGGCAACGTGCGCGACCCGGGCGGCTTCGCCGAGGTGTGGAAGCGCAGCGACCTGTTCACCTCGTTGCGCGAGCCGCAGAGCGCAGGCGCCTGCGCCAGCTGCGGTGCGTTCGATGCCTGCCAAGGCGGGTGCATGGCCGCCAAGTTCTTCACCGGCCTGCCGCTCGACGGCCCCGACCCCGAGTGCGTCACCGGCCACGGCGAGACGGAACTGGCCGCCCTGGCCGCGCAGCCGGTGGCCGTGTCGCTCAAGCCGCGACCCGCGATGGATCACACCAAGCCCGTCCGCACGCCGGTGTTCAGCTGACGCACCACCAGGAAGGGGGACGATGATCTGGCTGCTGCTCGTCCCCTCGTACTTCCTCGGCACGTTCCCCAGCGCGGTGATGGTGGCGCGCAGCAAGGGCGTCGACATCCACACGGTGGGGTCGGGCAACCCCGGCGCCTCGAACATCGCGCGCACCTTCGGCACCAAGTGGGGCGTGTTCGTGTTCGTGCTCGACGGACTGAAGGGCGCGATCCCGGTGGCGGTCAGCCTGCTCGTGGTCGACCAGCGTCCCGCCGCCCTGTCGTACGCGATGGCAGGCGCCGCCGTGCTCGGGCACATGTTCCCCGTCACTCGCCACTTCCGCGGCGGCAAGGGCGTCGCCACCGTCGGCGGCGCGATCGTGGCGCTGCAGCCGTTGCTGTTCGTGGCGCTCACCGCGGTCTGGGTGGTCGTGCGCAAGGCCACCGGCAAGGCATCACTGGCGTCGCTGCTGGTCGCCATCGGCTTCCCCATCGGCATGGTCGCGCTCGACCGGCCCGCGTGGGAGGTGGGCGCCGCGGCGGCGCTCGCCGCGCTGGTGCTGTTGCGCCACCTCGACAACATCAAGCGACTGGTGAGCGGCCGCGAGCTGTCGGCCTCTCAGCAAGTGACGGCGAACGAGGCCTCCGACTAGCGTCGCAGCGTGGCTCATCCCCCCTCCACCGCAACGTTGCTGCAGCCACTCACCATCGGCACCGCCACGGCACCGAGCCGGGTGATGTTCGGCCCGCACGTCACCAACCTCGGCGACGACCAGCGACGGTTCACCTCACGCCACACCGCCTACTACGAACACCGTGCTCGCGGCGGTTGCGGAATCGTGGTCACCGAAGGCGCCAGCGTCCACCCGAGCGACTGGCCCTACGAACGCGCGCCGCTCGCCGAACGGTGCGGCGACGGCTGGGCCGCCATCGCCGCCGCCTGCCACCCGCACGGGGCACTGGTGATCGCGTCGCTCGACCACGCCGGCGGCCAGGGCAGCAGTGCCTACCACCAGCGCGAGCTGTGGGCCCCTTCGCGCGTGCCGGAGGTGAACTCACGGGAGGTGCCGAAGTCGATGGAGGCCGACGACATCGCGGCGGTCGTCGCCGGCTTTGCCGCCGCTGCCAAGGTGGCGGTCGACGCGGGCTGCGACGGGGTGGAGATCAACGCCGGCCAGCACAGCCTGGTCCGCCAGTTCCTCAGCGGCCTCACCAACCAGCGCGACGACCCGTGGGGCCACGACCGGCTGCTGTTCGCCCGCCAGGTCATCGCTGCCGCGCGCGACGCGGTCGGCAGCTCGCTCGTCGGGCTGCGCCTGTCGTGCGACGAGCTGGCGCCATGGGCCGGCATCACCCCCGACATGGCCGTCGAGCTCGCGGCCGCGCACCGCGAGCACGTCGACCATCTGGTCGTCGTGCGCGGCAGCATCTTCTCCGCCGAGAAGACCCGGCCCGACTTCCACGAGCCGGCGAACTTCAACGTCGATCTCTGCCGCCGTGTCCGCGCCGCGGTGCCGGGCATGCCCGTGTTCCTGCAGGGGTCGGTCGTCGACCCGAGCGCAGCCGAGTCGGCGCTGCGCGACGACGTGTGCGACGGCGTCGAGATGACCCGCGCGCAGATCGCCGACCCCGACCTCGTCGCCAAGCTCCGCGACGACCGCAGCGCCGACGTGCGCCCGTGCATCCGCTGCAACCAGACGTGTCAGGTGCGCGACGCGCGCAACCCCGTCGTCACGTGCGTGGTCGAGCCCAGCGCCGGACGCGAGACCGAGGATCCGAACTGGTACGCGCCGGCCCCACGCCCGCGCGACGTGCTCGTCGTCGGCGGCGGTGTCGCCGGCCTCGAAACAGCCAGGGTCGCGGCACGACGCGGTCATCGCGTGCGCCTCGTCGAGCACACCGATCAGCTGGGCGGCACCGCGGCCCTGCTCGACCACGCGGCACCGTTCGTCGAGTGGCTCGCCGAGCAGTGCCGGGCCGCCGGCGTGGAGGTCGAGCTCGGCGCCGACCAGTCGGCCGCCACCGCCGACGACACCCTCGTGCAGTGCACCGGAGGACGGCCCGGCACCCGCAGCTACACCGTCGAGCCGGGTGCCACGGTCATCGACGCAGTCGACGCGTGGCAGGCGCTGGTGCGCGGCCACGGCCACCTCCCTGCCGGGCCGATCGCACTGTTCGACCCCATCGGCGGCCCCATCGCCGTCCGGCTCGCCGAGCAGCTCGGCGAGCGAGCCGTGCTGATCACCCAGGACCAGATCGCGGGCAACGAGCTCTCGCGCACGGGCGACCTCGCACCGGCCAACGTGCGGCTGCAACAGCGTGGCGTCCGCATCGAACGCCGCAGCCTGCTGCGCGTCGTGCGACCCGGCGAGGTGGAGCTCGAGGACCGCTTCAGTGGCGAGCGACGGGTGGTGCTCGCCGACGCGCTCATCGATTGCGGCTTCCGCCTGCCGACCCAGCCGTTGCCCGACGTCAGCCGTCAGGCGGGCGATTGCGTCGCCCCACGCACCATCTACGAAGCAGTGCTCGAAGGTCGCAGAGCCGCCCTGTCGCTCTGACCGAGCGCTCCGAACGCGTCGCCGTTGCCGTTGGCCCCGTGCCCGTTCGTGCTCACCGTTGCGACCCTCGAGCGCGAAGCGATCTTCACTCGGTTGCGGCCCTCCGCCTTCGCGGTGAGCAGCGCACTGTCGGCGAGCGGGAGCAGTTCTTCGAGCAGGCGACCCATCGAGGTGTCGGTCACGCCGAACGAGGCGGTCACGGTCGGCGTCTCCGCCCGCCCGCAGGTCTCGGCCAGGCTCACCCGGACCCGCTCGATGATCTCCACGGCCGATTCGATGTTCGTGCGCGGCAGGGCGATGACGAACTCTTCGCCGCCCCACCGGGCGAAGATGTCCTCCACTCGCAACGCGCGTCGAACGGTCTCGGCGAACAGTCGCAGCGCGCGATCGCCGGCGTCGTGGCCGTACGTGTCGTTCAGCAGCTTGAAGTGGTCGAGGTCGGCCATCACGACCGCGAGGTCCTCGCCGTTGCCGAGCCGTCGTGAGATCTGGTCCTCACCGGACCGCCGGTTGAGCAGACCGGTCAGGCTGTCGGTGCTCGCTTGCAGTTGCGCCTTCGCGAACGCTCGCACGGTGCCGATCGCAGTGCCGACCTGCCCCGCGAGCACCGACATGCGGTCCGCGGCCTCGGCCACCGGCGGCGAACCGTCGGGGCCGGTGAGGTGCAGGACGCCCAGCGAGCGACCCATGAAGGCGACCGGCACGCACATCGCCGACCGCGCCTCGCCGCCGCGATCGCGGAGGTGCGGACAGGCGTTGACGGCGGTCGACGTGGTGAAGATCTGCGCGGTGGCCCGCTTCACGGCAGGGCACTCGAACGGCACGGCGACGTTGCAGCCGGCCGCGCCGACCAACGGGTTGACCACGCATCGCGAGAGGTGTGCATCGCTCGAGTCCGCCAGCAGCAGCTCGGCGGAGTTCTCCGGGACGGCGGTGGCGAGCACGTGCTCGACGACTCGCGCGATCCCCTGCTCGTTCTCGGCCATCTCCAGCGCCTCGTGCAACTCGGTGCCGAACCGCTGACGACGGGCCTCGCGCGACTCGGCGTCCTGCACTTCGTCGAGCAGGTGACTCTCCCGTCGCAGCGTCTTGTCGAGCGGGCGGAACATGAACAGCGCCATGGCGACGAGCACCAGCGCCGCCGCGATCGACAGGAGGTTGTTCGAGCGGGCGAACTCCTCCAGCGCGTCCGTGGCGGCAGTCGACTCGGCCGAGTCCGCCAGTGCCCGGTCCGTGATGCGAGTGCGGGTCACCCAGTCGAGTGCCAGCAGAGCGAAGCCGACGCCGACGCCCGCCATCCACCGAACGGTGAACCGATGGCGGAGCGCGCGCAGCTGTGCGCTGCGGTCGTGCACCTCGCTCGTCGTGGGGGAATGGTCCGGCACAGTGCATTCATCGGCATTTCCCGCCCGGAACTGAGGCATTCGTGCGTCGCGGCCGACCGGTTTCGCGTCACACCGACGGAGTCGGCTCGGAGCGAAGATGTGCCTGCTCACCATGGTGATCGAAGATCGTCAGCACCTCCACCGGCCCACCGAAGCCGGCGATCCAGTGCGGGGTCATGGTGTCGAACTCGGCGGCCTGGCCGGCCTCCACCAGGTGTTCGCGCTCGCCGAGCAGCAGCCGTGCCGTGCCGGAGAGCACGTAGAACCAGTCGCGCCCAGGGTGCACCCTCGGGTCGGGACGGCGCTTCGACGCGGGGATGCGCATCTTGGCGACCGTTCGACCGGACGGGTCGTTCGGGCGGGTGAGCGGCCAGAACACGATGCCGTCGGTCGATGCGCTGCGGGCGGGCCGGATGACCACGTCGTCGCCGCTGTCCTCGGCGAGGATCTCGTCGACGGTGGTCTCCAGTGCCCTGGCCAGCGCTGCGAGGTGGTCGATGGCCAGCCGCCGGTGCCCGGTCTCGATGCGGCTGATGGTGGAGGCGCCGATGTCGGATCGGCGAGCGAGCTCGTCGAGCGTCCAGCCGCGCGCCGTGCGGAGCGATCGCAGCCGGCGCCTGGCCACTGCTTCGAGTCGAGTGTCGCCGTCTGTCGAGTCTTGCTGCATCGGCAAGAGCGTATGCGCTTTCGGAACGAGGTGCGTAGCGTGCGCTCCATGGCATCCGACACACCGCACGACCAACGACACGACCACCAACACGACCACCAGCACGACCACCAGCACGGCCACCAGCACGGGCACGTCCACATGGGCGAAGCCGAGTGGGCGGCCCTGGCCGCTCACGCCGAACTGGAGGCGGAGGTGCTGTTGCAGTTCGTCACCGACGCCGTCGCATGGGCCGGCGAGCTGCGCCACCCCGCTGCTGCGCCGGTGCGCACCATCATCGACATCGGCAGCGGACCGGGCGTCGGCAGCTGCGAGCTCGCCCGGCTGTTCCCCGAGGCCCGCGTCATCGCGGTCGACGGCTCGACCGCAATGCTCGCCAACGCACGCCGGCGGGCAGCCGACCACGGCGTGTCCGATCGCGTCGACACCCATCTCGCCGAGCTGCCCGCAGGGTTGGAGACGATCGGGCGCGCCGACCTCATCTGGGCATCGATGTCACTGCACCACATCGGCGACGAGGTGGGTGTGATGCGCATGCTGCGCGACCACCTCGAACCGCACGGGCAGCTCGTGGTCACCGAGTTCGGCGACCCGATGCGACTGCTGCCCGACGAGGTCGACGTCGGGCGCGCGGGTCTCACTGCCCGACTCGACGCGGTCGCCGCCTCCTGGTTCGCCAGCATGCGCGCGGGACTGCCCGGCACCGTGCCGTCCGAGGACTTCCCCACCATGCTCGCCGCCGCCGGGTACGACGTGCAGGGCTCCCACCTCGCTCGCGTGCATCTCCCCGCGCCGCTCTCGCCGCAGGGGCGCCAGTTCGCACTCACCCAACTGCAACGAGCGCGCGCTCAGTTCGCCGACCGCCTCGACCCCGATGACGTCGAGGCGCTCACCGCGCTCACCGACCCGGCACACCCGAGCAGCCTCCTGCACCGCGATGGCGTGTTCGTCGACGCCTCGCGGCGAGTGATGGTGGCCAGCCCGCTGGCGGTGCAGTCATGACCGACTGGGACGTGCTCGTCGTCGGCCGCAGCTACGCCGGGCTCAGCGCGGCGCTGGTGCTCGGCCGCTCCCGCCGGTCGGTGCTGGTCATCGGCAACGGTGGGCCGCGCAACGAATCCGTGTTCCACGCACACGGCCTGATCACCCGCGACGGCGCCGCGCCCGCAGAGTTGATCGCAGCGGCAGAGCGCGAGCTGTCCAAGTACCCGACGGTCGGGCTGGTCGACGCGCGGGTCACCGACATCGCGGCGCTCGAGGGCGGCGGCGTGCGCTTCGGCTTCGGTGGGCAGCGGTCGACGGCAGGTTCCGTGATCCTCGCCACCGGCGCCAACGACAACCCGCCCGACACACCTGGCCTCGCAGAGCACTGGGGTCGCGGCGTGTTCACCTGCCCGTACTGCGACGGCTTCGAGCACGCCGACACCCATCTCGCCGTCACCGGCGCAGCTGCGTTCGCTCCGCACCTGGCGCGAGTGCTCACCGGCTGGAGCGACCGGATCACGGTGTTCCACGACGGCCTCGACGATGCCGAGCGACGCGACCTGCTCGCGCACGGTGTGCAGGTGGAGGAGCGGGCCATCACGCGTGTGGTCGGCGACGGCAGTTCGGTCAGTTCGGTGCAGTTGGACGACGGCACCGACGTGCCGATCGGCGCACTGTTCCTCGCTCAGCTGCCGGTGCCCAACAACGCACTCGCCGTGCAACTCGGATGCGCGGTCGACGACAACGGTCATGTGGTCACCGACGCGATGAAGTGCACCACGGTGCCCGGCGTGTGGGCGGTCGGCGACGTGGCCAGCGCACGTTCCAACATGGCGATGGGCATCGCCGACGGCGCACTGGCGGCATTCGCCTGCAATGCGACCCTCCTCGACAGGGCGTGGGCTGCGGAAAGCTGACCCCTCCGACCCATTCCGGGTGGCGCCAACTAGGTTGGTCTGTTCATGAGTCCCGCCACGAAGCCCTCCCGCGCCGTGGCGCGACCCGCAGCCGTGCTGTGGGACATGGACGGCACCATCGTCGACACCGAGCCGTACTGGATCGAGTGCGAGTACGCACTGGTCGCCGAGTTCGGCGGCGAATGGGACGACGAGAAGGCGCACTCGCTGGTCGGGCACGACCTCCGCGACTCCGCCGCGATCATCCGCGACCGGGGTGGCGTGCCGCTGCCCATCGACGACATCGTCAACCGCCTGCTCGACGGCGTGATCGAGCGCGTGCAGCGCAAGGTGCCGTGGCGTCCCGGAGCCCGCGAGCGATTGGCCGACCTGCGCAAGGCAGGCGTGCCGTGCGGGCTGGTCACGATGAGCTGGAAGCGCTTCGCCGATGCGGTGGTCAAGGCCCTCCCGCCCGGGTCGTTCGACGTGGTCATCACCGGCGACGAGGTCAGCCGCGGCAAGCCCCACCCGGAGCCCTACCTCGCTGCCGCCGACGCGCTGGGCGTGCGCGCCAAGGACTGCGTCGCGATCGAGGACTCGCCCACCGGTGTGCGCAGCGCGGTCGCCGCCGGCTGCCGCACGTTCGCCGTGCCCAACGTGGTCGACATCGAACCCGGCCGCGGCTACACCGTGGTCCGTTCGCTGTTCGAGCTCGACGACGCAGCCCTCGGTCTGTCGGCTCGCCGGCGCACCACGCGAGCCCACCGGCGGCGGCGCACCGCTGCCGGGCTGCTCGCCGTCGGCGTGCTCGGCGCAGGTGTGGTGTACGCCGTGCGCGCCGGCAGCACACCGCCGCCGTACGACGACATCCCGATCAGCGCGTGGGCACCGTACTGGGTGCTCCCCGAGGCGGTCGCCAGCGTCACCCAGCACGGCAGCACGCTCCACGAGCTGTCGCCGTTCTGGTACTCCGCCACCGGCACCACCACCATCCAGTTCGACGCCGACTCGTCCGATGCACGGCCGCAGCAGCTGATCACGGCGGCCCGCGAGCAGGGCGCGAAGGTGCTGCCTTCGATCGTCGACGGCATGCCCGCCGGCGGAATGGCTGCGGTGCTGGCCGACCCCGCCACACGCACGCAGCACGTGAACACCATCGTCGAGCTCGTGCGACAGGGCGGGTTCGACGGCATCGACATCGACTACGAGCAGTTCGCGTTCGCCGACGACCGCGGCACGTGGGCCACCACTCGGCCGAACTGGGTGGCGTTCATCGAAGAGCTGGCCACCGTGCTCCACGCCGACGGTCTGCTGCTCACCGTCAGCATCCCACCGATCTACGACGGCGACCGCACCTCGGAGAGCGGCTACTGGGTGTACGACTACGCGGCCATCGGCGAGCACGTCGATCGCATCCGCATCATGGGTTACGACTACTCGGTGGGCGAAGCCGGGCCCATCGCACCCATCGACTGGGTCCGCGGCGCGGTGCGAGCGGCGAAGGACGCGGTCGACGACGACGACAAGCTGGTGCTCGGCGTGCCGCTGTACGGGCGCAACTGGGTCGTCGCCACCACCGGCACCTGCCCGGAGAGCGCAGAGGGCACCACCGCCGTCACGCAGGCCACGGTGGCCGACCTCGTCGACAAGCGCGGCGCCACGCCGGTGCACGATCCCGGCACGGCGGAGGCGAGCTTCGAGTACCAGCTCGACGTGTCCGATGGCGGCGTGACGTGCACGCAGACGCGGCAGGTGCACTACGTCGACGAGACGGGCGCCCGCGCCCGAGTCGACCTCGCCCGCGAGGAGCGCATCGGCGGGGTGGCCTTCTGGGCACTCGGCTTCGACAGCGGGGCCACCTGGGACGCGGTCAGCGATGTCGCTCGCCCGCGTCCCACCGACACCGTGCTGGTCGACGACACGACCGCGGCCACCGGTTGACGGAAATAGTTGCGCACGCAACAATGTTCTCCTCGTCATGACCACGATCACCGTCCACCGAGCCGACGAACGGTTCCTCACCGACGCCGGCTGGCTGCACAGCCACCACTCGTTCAACTTCGGTCCGCACTACTCCCCCGCGCACGAGGGCCACGGCCTGCTGCTCGTCAACAACGACGACGTCGTCGCACCCGGGCAGGGCTTCGGCACGCACGGCCACCGCGACATGGAGATCGTGACCTGGGTGCTCTCCGGCCGGTTGGAGCACCAGGACAGCGAAGGCAACCACGGCATCCTCTACCCCGGCCTCGCGCAGCGGATGAGCGCCGGGTCCGGCATCCGCCACAGCGAGTTCAACGCCAGCGCCGACGAACCGGTGCACTTCCTGCAGATGTGGGTGCCGCCCGACACGGCCGGCATCCAACCCGGTTACGAGCAGCTCGACCTCAACGACGCGCTCGCCGCCGGCGGACTCGTCCCCATCGCCAGCGGGCAGGGCCACGAGGGCGCCATCCGCATCCACCAGCGCAGCGCGGTCCTGTGGGGCGGCCGGCTGCATGCCGGCGAGGTCGTCGACCTGCCCGTTGCCGCCAACGTCCACGTGTTCGTCGCGGTCGGCGACGGTTCCCTCGCCGAGGTCGGCGCGCTCGCCACCGGCGATGCCGTCCGCCTGCACGACGCCGGCGCGCTCGCCTTCACAGCGGGCCCAGAAGGTGCTGAACTGTCGGTATGGGCCACGGCGTAGACCAACAGCAACGAGATGCACTGACGGCGCGGCGCGCCGAGCTCGCGGAGCAGTACCTGCAACCGCGGGCGACGCGCCCGGCGTCGACCGCGCGCGGCGTGCACCATGCGGCGTTCCTGTGCAGCGACGTCGAGCGCACCATCAGGTTCTACGACGGCACGCTCGGCTTCCCGCTCGTGGAGATGTTCGAGAACCGCGACTACGAGGGCAGCACGCACTTCTTCTTCGACCTCGGCATCGGCAACTGCCTCGCCTACTTCGACCTGCCCGGTCTCGACCTCGGCGAGTACGCGGAGGTGCTCGGCGGCCACCACCACCTCGCCATCTCGATGGAGCCGTCGCGCTGGGCGGCCGCTCGCGCCCGACTCGACGAGCACGGCATCGAGTACGCACACGTCGACGGCTCGTCGCTCTACTTCCGCGGCCCCGACGGCGAGCGGCTCGAGCTGATCAGCGATCCGCTCGGTGAGATGTACGGCCACCCGGTCGGCTGAGCCCACGATCGGCTGACCCCGCCCGCTCGGCAGAGCGACGTGTGACGTGCGGCACTACGCTCCGCCGGATGGAGTTCCACTTCGCCACCATCTGGGAATCACTCGCCGACTCGTTCGCCGATCACACCGCCGTCGTGCACGGCGATCGCCGGTTCAGCTGGAGCCAGTACGACGACCGTGCCGCTCGCATCGCCGCCGCCTACGACGCGGCCGGCTTGCGACCCGACTCGAAGATCGGGCTGTTCATGTACAACGGCAACGAGTACCTCGAGGCGCACTACGCCGCGTTCAAGATGCGCGGCGTGCCCATCAACGTCAACTACCGCTACATGGACGAAGAGCTGTGGTACCTGCTCGACAACTCCGATGCGGAGGCGCTGGTGTTCCACTCGTCACTCGGCGATCGTGTGGAACGTGTTCGCGAGCGGCTGCCCAACCTGAAGCTGCTCATCGAGGTCGACGACGGCATGGCCGGGCAGGTGGCGCCCGCGCAAGCGTATGAAGACGTCGTCGCCGCGCAGCAGCCGATGCCGCGCATCGCGCGCGACGAGAGCGACATCTACATGCTCTACACCGGCGGCACCACCGGCATGCCGAAGGGCGTGATGTACGACATGGGCGGCCTCACACGTGCGTTCGCCTCGCTCGGCTTCCCGCTGCTCGGGCTGACGCCGCCCACCGAGGCTGCCGACCTCGCACCGATGGTGCGCGACGTGGTGGAAGCGGGCGGGCGGCTCATCAGCATGCCGTGCGCCCCGCTGATGCACGGCACCGGCGTGTGGCTGGGCGCGATGATCCCGCAGCTCGGCGGCGCGCAGGTGGTCACGCTGCAGAGCCGGTCGCTCGACCCCGATGAAGTGCTGCGCACCGCGCAGCACGAGGCGGTCACCAACATGACCATCGTCGGCGACGCGTTCGCCAAGCCGATCATCCGCGCACTCGACGCCGCCGCTGCGGCCGGCACGCCGTACGACCTGTCGCAGCTGAAGATGATCATCTCCTCCGGCGTGATGTGGACCGCCGAGGTGAAGGAGCAGCTGCTCGAGCGCATCGAGCACGTCATCCTGCTCGATGCCATCGGGTCGTCGGAAGGCTCGATGGGCAACAACATCTCGATGAAGGGCGTGCCGCCGTCCACCGCCAAGTTCACCCAGAACCCCACCACCAAGGTGTTCAAGGACGACGGCAGCGAGGTCACCCCCGGCAGCGACGAGGTGGGCATGGTCGCGGCCGGCGGCATGGTGCCACTCGGCTACTTCAAGGACGAAGCGAAGTCGGCGCGCACGTTCCGCACCATCGACGGCGTGCGCTACTCGTTCCCCGGCGACATGGCGATGGTCGGCGCGGACGGCTCGCTCATCCTGCTCGGTCGCGGCAGCCAGGTGATCAACTCCGGTGGCGAGAAGATCTTCCCGGAGGAGGTCGAGGAAGCCGTCAAGCGCGTCGCCGGCGTGCAGGACTGCCTGGTGGTCGGCCTCGACGACGACAAGTTCGGCCAGGCGGTCACCGCCGTGGCCTCACTCGCCCCCGGCGCCAGCGTCACCGAGGCAGAGGTGATCGCCGGCGTGAAGCGCGACCTCGCTGCCTACAAGGCACCGAAGCGAGTGGTGTTCGTGGCCGAGGTGCCGCGCGCCCCCAACGGCAAGGCCGACTACACCACCACCAAGCAACTCGCCACCACCGCCCTCGCCGAGTGACGGGTGCTGTCAGGCGCGGAGCTTGTCGTGGAAGAACTGGACGACTCGGGCCACGCTGGGTTCGTCGCGCTGCTCGGTGAGCACGGAGTGGTCGCGCTTGGTGGAACTGGGCAGTTCCACCGCGATGAACGCGTCGCCCAGCAGTTCGCGCAGTGAGTCGAAGCGGGTGCCGACGAGTGGGTCGCCGGTGAACCGCAGCCCGAGCACCTGACAGCCTTCCGCCGCGCGGCGCGCGATGGTCAGCGCGTCGTCGGGCGAAAGGTTGAGGTCGGCACGGCGCGCCGCGCCGCCTGCGGCGAACGGCAGCGACGGCTGACTGAGCACCGGCGCCACCATGATGTCGTCGACCATCATCGCCAGCGCGAAGCCACCGCTGAAGCACATGCCCACGGCGCCCACTCCGGGACCGCCGACCTCCGCGTGCAGGTTGCGGGCCAGGGCGCGCAACCAACCGATGATGGGCGAGGTCTGATCGAGCGCCCAGTGGGTGAACTCGCGGGCGATGCACACCTTCACCATCGACTGCGCGACGTACGCGTTGCTGACCTCTTTGCCGGGCGTGCCGACCAACGACGGCATCAGCACCGTGAAGCCTTCGGCGACGAGGTCGTTCGCGAACGCGGCGACCGCCGGCGTGATGCCGGGGATCTCGTGCACGACCACCACGCCCGGCCCGGTGCCGCGGCGATACACGTCGCGCGTGTAGCCGGCGGCGGTGAACTCGCTGTGCTCCCACCCCTTCAGCACCGGTGGCACCTTCGCGTCGGCGAGTGGCGTCGTCACGACAGCTTCCGCATCGCTTCGAGCGCCCGTTCGGCGAGCGCCTCGGTGCCGGTCTTGAACCCCTCCAGGTCGACGCCCTCCTGGGTGCCCATCGCGCCGTGCAGGAAACGCGAGTACACCCCTTCACTGATGACGGCCAACCGCCAGCAACTGAACGCGACGTAGTAGCCGATGCCGCTGAGGTCGCGACCCGTCCGTGTCGCGTAGCGCTCGAGGAGGTCGGCGTACCGAGGGAAGCCGCCCGCCGGGGTGGGGTCGTTGGACCTGATGTTGGCGGCCTCGCCGTCGAACCAGTACACACCCAGGTACCCCACGTCCGCGAGCGGGTCGCCCAGCGTGCAGAGCTCCCAGTCGAGCACGGCCGCCACTCTGCCGGCCTGCACGTCGACGAGGCAGTTGCCGAAGCGGTAGTCGCCGTGCGCGATCGACACACCATGCTGCTGCGGCAGTCGCTCGCGCAGTCGCCGCGCCACTTCGTCGATGGCGGGCAGCTCGCGAGTCCTCGACTGCTCCCACTGCGTGCTCCACCGCTTCACCTGGCGCTCCACGTAGCCGTCCCGCTTGGCCAGGTCGCCGAGGCCCACCTCGTCGACGTCGACCGCGTGGAGGTCGGCGAGCACGTCGATCAGGTGCTCGCTGGCGGTGACGCGCAGCTCGTACGGCAGCACAGCAGCCTTGTCGGGGCTGTCGAGCACGACGCCGGCCACGTAGCCCATCACGTAGAAGGGGGCCCCGTTCACCCACTCGTCGGTGCACACACCCAACGCGGGCGGCACCGGCACATTGGTGCGGCCGACAGCGGCGATGATGCGGTGCTCACGGGCCATGTCGTGCGCCGTGGCCAGCACGTGCCCCAGCGGCGGCCGGCGCAGCACGAAGCAGGTGCCGTCGGCGCCGGTGACCTTGAAGGTGAGGTTGGACCTGCCACCCGCGATGAGATCGAAGGTGAACGGCGCGACCGCGCCCGGGATGTTGCTGACCAGCCACTGCGTGACCGATTCGATGGAGATGCCCTGCACGAGGTGGACCGTAGTGCGCGTGGAACACCCGACGGCAGCCGGGGCTCAGCCGGGTCGGCCGATGCCGACCACCTTGCCCCAGTTGACGTTGGAGATCTTCACCACGTCGCCGGTCTGCGGTGCGTGGATGAGCTGGCCGTTACCGATGTAGATGCCGACGTGCCCGATGGGTGAGTAGTAGAAGATCAGGTCGCCGGGCTGTACCTCGGCCTTGGAGACGTTCGGCACGCTGGCGTACTGCGCACGGCTCTGGTGCGGCAGCGACACGCCGGCTCGACCCCATGCGTACTTGGTGAGGCCGGAGCAGTCGAAGTTGACGCCGGGCGACGAGGTGGCGAACTTGTAGGGAACACCGAGCTGGCTGTACGCAGCCGCGACCGCGGTGCCCGCCTTGCCCGACACGGGCGGAGCGGCGGGTGTCGGGGCGGGCGCAGGAGCAGGACCAGGAGCAGGAGCAGGAGCGGGAGCGGGAGCGGGAGCGGGAGCGGGAGCAGGGGCAGGGGTGCCTCCACCGGAGCCGCCGCCAGTGTTGCCGCCGCCGCCTCGCGGGGTGGTGGTGCCGCCGCCGACGTTGCCGTTGTTGGCGGCAGCAGCCGCCGCCGCAGCGGCGGCGGCGGCTTCGGCGGCGCGGGCTTCGGCGGCAGCCGCGGCGCGGCGCTCTTCCTCGGCCTGCAGGCGAGCTTCACCGAGCTCGGCGCGCGCTTGGGCTTCCTTCGCGACGTAGACCTCTTCCAGCGACTGGAAATCGATGCGCTGCTGCTCGAGGGTGGCGATCAGCGACGCCGCTTCCTGCTGCTTCTGGTCCAGGGAGGCTCGCTCGTCGGCGAGCTCGTCGACCAGGTACTGCAGTCGGTCGATGTCGCCTTCACCGGTGTCGATGGCCACCAGGCCCAGCGCCGCACGCTGCTCGGCCTGGCTGTAGGTGTCGACGTCGGAGAAGATGGGGCTGAGGCTGAGCGTGTCGCCGGAGGTGAACCGGTCGACTGCGATCTGCTGCAGTGCGGACTCGACGCCGCTCAGTTCGAGCGACAGCTCGTCGACGCGTGCCTGCGATGCCTGGATCTCGACGGCGAGCTCTTCCTGGCGGGCGAGGGCGACTCCGTAGTCCTGGTCGAGCTGCTCGAGCTGGGCGTAGAGGTTGTCGAGATCTTCGAGCACCTGCTCGACCTTGCGCTCCGCCTCGTCGACTCCGCCGGCCTGCACCGTGAGCGGTGCGGCGAGGAAGCTGACCACCAGCGTGGACGCAGCGAGCACTGTACGAATCGATGGGCGGAATGACATGACGAGCGACAGGCTAGCAATGTTACGAATGCATTGCGAACCAGGCCGACGAATGACACATCGTGAGGACCCCGACGACTCGCCGGCCTATTCCCACTCGATGGTGCCGGGAGGCTTGCTCGTGATGTCGTAGACCACCCGGTTGACGCCGCTGACCTCGTTGATGATGCGGTTCGACATCGTCTCGAGCAGGTCGTAGGGCAGCCGCGCCCAGTCGGCGGTCATCGCGTCGTCGCTGGTGACCGCACGGATGATGATCGGGTGGGCGTAGGTGCGTTCGTCGCCCATCACGCCCACCGACCGCACGTCGGCGGCGAGCACGGCGAAGCTCTGCCACAGCTCGCGCTCGAGGCCGGCCTTGTGGATCTCGTCGCGCACGATGGCGTCGGCGTGCTGCAGCGTGGTCACCCGCTCCGGGGTGACCTCGCCCAGGATGCGCACGCCCAGGCCGGGCCCGGGGAACGGCTGACGGAGCACGATCTCGTCGGGAAGGCCGAGCTCCTTGCCGAGCTTGCGGACTTCGTCCTTGAACAGGTCGCGCAGCGGTTCGACGAGCTTCAGCGTCATGTCGTCGGGCAGGCCACCGACGTTGTGATGGCTCTTGATGACCGAGGCGGTGCCGTCGCTGCCGCCGCTCTCGATGACATCGGGGTACAGCGTGCCCTGCACGAGGTACTCGGCGGCGCTGAGCCCACCGGTGTGCTCCTCGAAGATGCGCACGAACAGCTCGCCGATCACCTTGCGCTTCGCCTCCGGCTCCACCACGCCCGCCAGCTTCTCGAAGTAGCGGGGGCCCGCGCTCACGTGGATCAGCTCGATGCC
>CAZWCU010000030.1:0-26162 GCA_964632715.1 uncultured Bifidobacterium sp.
GGGGGTGGAGGGGCGGGGCTGGGCCGGCGGCTGGGGCGGGCCGTGGCGCGGCGGCGCGCCGCCGGTGGGCACCAGCCCGACCAGGTTGAACACCGGTGGCACGCCCGCGATGGCGCACTCCAGCATCCACGCCGCGTTGTGCTCGGGGGTGAGCCCGCGGCCGCCGTGCTCGGTGGGCCAGTGGATGCCCGCGTATCCGGCCGCGTGGATGCGTCGTTGCCATGCGAGCCCGTCGTCGACGAGGTCGGGTGGGCAGATGGCCCCGTAGTCGCGCGGAGCATCCGCGCGGTTGGCGGTGAGCCATTCGCGCGCGCCGGTCTGGAACTCGTCGACATCGATCATCGAGGCGGACCGTAGCCCGCTCGACTCTGGTGGCAGCGGGTTGGAACTACTTGAAGAACGGCAGGAACATCGCCGTCTCTTCAGGAAGGTTGGCCGGGACGGCGAAGCCTTCCTGATCGGTGATGGTGCCCCAGTTGTCGCGCACGTCTTCCAGCGCGAGGTCTTCCTTGAAGTAGCCCTGCGTCTCGGCGATGAACACGTGCGCCACACGGCCGCCACCCACGCTGAACAGCTGGCCGCTCACCGGGCAGTCCTCGTGAGCGAGGTACGCAACGAGAGGGGAGACGAGGCCGGGAGCGAGCTTGTCGCCGAACGCACCGCCCATCAGGTTCTCGGTCATGCGGGTGAGCGCGAGCGGCGCGATGGCGTTGGCCTTGATGTTGTACTTCGCGCCTTCGGCCGCGAGCACGCGGGTGAAGCCGCCCAGGCCCATCTTCGCGGCGCCGTAGTTGGTCTGGCCGAAGTTGCCGAACACGCCCGCTGCACTGGAGGTGCTGATGATGCGGCCGTAGCCCTGCTCGCGCATGACCACCCACGCCGGCTGCGTGACGTAGAACGCGCCCTTGAGGTGCACGTCGAGCACCGGGTTGAGCAGCTCGGGCGTCATGTTGTGGAACGACTTGTCGCGCAGGATGCCCGCGTTGTTGATGACCACGTCGACCTTGCCGTACGCGTCGATGGCGGTCTGCACGATGGCCGCGCCGCCCTCGGGGGTGGCGACCGAGTTGGTGTCGGCGACGGCTTCGCCGCCCGCTGCCTTGATCTCGTCGACCACGTGCTCGGCGGCGCCCTTGTCGCTGCCGCTGCCGTCGATGGAGCCACCGAGGTCGTTGATGACCACCAGTGCGCCGCGACTGGCGAGCAGCAGCGCGTGCTGCCGGCCGAGGCCGCCGCCGGCGCCCGTGATGATGACTACCTTGCCGTCGTACCCGAGTTGATCAGTGCTCATGCCCGCGAACCTATCCAGCTCCCCACGCTTTACGTAAAAGTTCAGAACGTCCCGGCCCAGGTCAGCGCTCGACAGCCTTGACGTAAAGCGGCTCAGGTGGCGGTGAGGCGGCGGAGGGCTTCTTCCTTGAGGGCGGCGTAGTTGAGCTTGCCGTTGGCGGCGCGGCCGATGGTGTCGATCGCGAACACGCGCTTGGGCGACTTGAACGCGGCGAGGTGCAGCCGCACGTGCGCGATGAGCGCGGCTTCGTCGATGGTGTCGCCGGGGTGCGGCTCGACCAGCGCGGTGATCGCCTCACCGAAGCGGTCGTCGGGCACGCCCACGACAGCCGCGTCGTTCACGGTGGGGTGCGTCTTCAGCGCCTCCTCCACCTCCTCCGGATACACCTTCTCGCCGCCGGTGTTGATGCACTGGCTGCCGCGGCCGTACAGCTTCAACGTGCCGTCGGCCTCCACCTCGGCCCAGTCGCCGGGGATGCTCCAGCGCACACCGTCGTGCAGGATGAACGTGGCCGCCGACTTCGCTTCGTCCTTGTAGTAGCCGACCGGCGTGCGTCCGCGCAGCGCGACCCGGCCACGCTCGCCGGTGCCGGCCATCACCTCGCGACCGTCCTCGGTGAGCACCTTCGTGTTGGGCCCGAGCGAGAACTTCGCAGTGCCGCCACCGCCGACGCTGTCGGCCGTCGTGGTGTTGCTGGCCATGCCGATCGCCTCGCTGCTGCCGAGGCTGTCGATCATGATGAGCCGCGCGTTGTGACGCAGCAGGCCGGCCTTGGTCTCGGCCGCCCAGATGACGCCGCTGCTGACGACGACGCGCAGCGAGGAGATGTCCCATCGGTCCGGCTCGGCGTCGAGCGCCTTCAGGATCGGCTTGGCGAACGCGTCGCCGACGATGGAGATGCTGTTCACCCGGTGGTGCTGGATGGTGTCGAGCAGCTCGACGGGGTCGAAGTGGCGACCGGTGAGCGTGACGACCGACCCGGCGAGCACCAGGTTCCACATCGCGTTGAACGCACCGGTGCCGTGCATCAGCGGTGCAGCCGGCAGGTTGCGCGGGCCGGGCTTGCTCATGCGCGCGTCGAACGCGTCCCAGCCGGGCAGCGTGGGCAGCGGCTGCTTGGACGGCGCGTCGAGGCTGCCGACCATGTCGTCCTGGCGCCACATGACGCCCTTCGGCATGCCGGTGGTGCCACCCGTGTAGAGGATGTAGAGATCGTCCGCACTGCGGCCCCACGGCGCGGACACCCGGCCGGTGTCGGCGGCGCTGGCGGCAGCGGTCTCGTAGTCGACGGCCCAGTCGGGGCACGGTTCGCTGCCGTCGTCGACCCAGATCCAGGTGTGCACCTTCGGGACGCGCTCGCGCAGGTGGTCGCAGCGCGTGGTGAAGGTGCCGTGGAAGACCACCGCGACCGCGTCGGAGTTGTCCCAGAGGTAGACGAGCTCGTCGTCGGTGTACCGGTAGTTGGTGTTCACCGGCACGAGCGCGGCCTTGTACATGCCGAACATGCTCTCCAGGTACTCGGGGCAGTTGTAGAGGTAGTGCGCCACCTTGTCCTGCTGCTGCGCGCCGCCGTGCAGCAGCGCGTGCGCAATGCCGTCGGCGCGCCGGTCGAACTCGGCCCACGTGTAGCTGCGGTCTCCCTGCACCTGCGCGATCGAGTCGGGGAAGCGGTCGGCGTTGCGCTCCCAGATGTCGGCGAGGTTCCAACCAGCGGTCATGTCGTGCGACCGTAGTGGTCGCTGTGCGGCAGTGGGAAGCCGCCGCCATCCCGGCTGGTCGGCGTCAGGCGGCGGCGACTGCCGCGGTGGCGTCGGGCAGCTCGCGTCGTTCGATGATGCTGTCGACCAGGCCGTACGCCACCGCCTGCTCGCCGCGCACGATGTAGTCGCGATCGATGTCGGCAAGGATCCGCTTTCGTGACTGACCGGTGCCCTGCTCGAGGATGTCGACCATGCGCCGCCGCATCTCCACCATCTCCGCCACTGCGAGCTCCATGTCGGTCGACTGACCCTGCGCGCCGCCGTGCGGCTGGTGGATGAGCACGCGAGCGTTGGGCAACGCGTAGCGCTTGCCCGGCGTCCCTGCGGCGAGCAGCACCGCGGCTGCCGAGGCCGCCTGGCCGACGCAGATGGTCGACACGTCGGGGCGGATGAACTGCATGGTGTCGTAGATCGCGAACAGACCTGTCATGTCGCCGCCGGGGCTGTTGATGTAGATCGAGATGTCCTTGTCGGCGTCCTCGCTCTCCAGGTGCAGCAGCTGGGCGACGATCAGGTTGGTGACCTGATCGTCGATGGCGCTCCCCAGGAAGACGATGCGGTTGACGAGCAACCGCGAGTAGATGTCGTAGGCGCGTTCGCCGCGGGTGGTGGACTCGATGACGGTGGGGATCAGCATGACACTCCTCGTGCAATGAATTGATTGCACCTCACCGTAGCGACCTCCAGCGCGAGATGCAATGAAGTGGTTGCACGTGGATCGCCGGAAGGGTACCGTGCGTTCATGACCGACGACCTGCAGATCGAGCGTGAGATCATCCTCCCCGAGTCCGCCGACGAGTTGTGGCCGCTGCTGTCGTCGGCCGATGGTTGGCAGCAGTGGCTCGTCGACGAAGCGTCCATCCACGTGGCGGAAGGCGCAGAGGGCGACGTGGTCGACGGAGGCGTCGTGCGCCACGTGCAGGTGGTCGAGGTGGACGAGGCCCGCGGGGTCACGTTCCGGTGGTGGGAGCGCGACGACCCGGAGTCGGTGTCGGAGGTGTGCATCCAGGTGCTGCCCACCCTCGACGGCGGCAGCCGCCTGCTGGTGGTCGAGCGTCCGCTGGTGGCGTCGGCGAGCGTGAGCGCGCTGCAGGAGGCGTGGGACATGCGAGCACTGCTGCTCGCGCTGTCGCTCTCATCGTGCGCGCTCGTGCGCGCGTGAGCGCGGAGCCGCTCGAGGTCGACGCGCTCGACACGTTGTTCGGCGCACTGGCCGACCCCACCCGTCGGCTGCTGCTGCAGCGGCTGCTGGCGAAGGGCCCGGCCACCGCCACCACCCTCGCCGAGCCACTGCCGGTGAGCCGGCAGGCGGTGGTGAAGCACCTGCAGGGGCTCGCGGCGGCCGGACTGGTCGTCGCCGAGCGCGAGGGCCGCGAGGTTCGCTTCCGAGCGACGCCGGAACGTCTCGCGTCCGCGGTCGGCTGGCTGCTCGACGCCGGCGGCTCCTGGGACCGCCGCATCGACCGCCTCCGCCGTCGCTGAACCCCGCTTCCCACCCCGCTCGACCCCGCTTCCACCGTTTGTGTCATGCCCGGAGCGAGGATTCGTCGGTAGGGCGATGACGTGGAGGCGGATGACGGGTGCTCCCCGGCGGCCACTCATCGCGTTTGTGTCATGCCCGGAGCGAGGATTCCTCGGTCGGACGATGACGTGGAGGCGGATGACGGGTGCTGCCGGATGCGCGAATAGGGTCGGGCGCGTATGGACTTCCAGCTGCCCGCAGAGGACGACCCGCGCCGACTCGCCATCCGCGAATGGCTCGCCGCCAACCCACAGCCCTCCGGCCGCCAGCTGGCCGAGGCCGGCTACGTGGCACCGCACTGGCCGGCGCCGTGGGGGCTGGGTGCCGACCCCATCCACCAGCTGATCATCGACGACGAGCTGCACCGCGCCAAGGTGCGCCGGCCGACCAACCCGATCGGCATCGGCTGGGCCGGTCCCACGCTGCTGTTCGCCGGCACACCCGAGCAGCACGCTCGCTACCTGCCGCCGCTGCTGTCGGGTGAAGAGTTCTGGTGCCAGTTGTTCAGCGAGCCCGGCGCCGGCAGCGACCTGGCCAACCTCGGCACCAGAGCCGTCCGCGACGGCGACGAGTTCGTGGTGAACGGTCAGAAGATCTGGACCAGCGGGGCGCAGTACGCGAAGTTCGGCATCCTCATCGCGCGCACCGACCCCGATGTGCCGAAGCACAAGGGCGTCAGCTACTTCGTCTGCCCGATGGACCTGCCCGGCATCGAGATCCGACCGATCACCGAGATCACAGGCGGTCACACGTTCAACGAAGTGTTCTTCACCGACGTGCGCATCCCCGCCGAGAACCTGGTCGGCGAACTCAACGACGGATGGCGGCTGGCGAAGGTGACGCTCGGCAACGAGCGCGTGTCGCTGAGCACGGGTGGTGTGCTGTGGGGCAACGGGCCCACCGCGCTCGAGCTGATCGACACCATCCGCGACACCGGCCCGGTCACCGACCCCCACATGCGGCAGCGAGTCGCGTCGGTCTACATCGAGCACATGCTGCTCGACCTGATCCGCATGCGCACGCTCACGGCAGCGCTGAAGGGGCAGCAGCCCGGCCCGGAGGCGAGCATCCGCAAGCTGCTCGCCGACGAGCACGGCCAGCACGTGATGAGCCTCGCCCGCGATTACATCGGCGCCGCCGGCATGTTGGCCGGTGGCGACGGCGACGAGTTCGTGCCCGGCACCGACACCAAGAGCCTCGGGCCGGAGAAGCCGGAGGGCGGCCTGATGCATGCCGGTTGGTACGACGGGTTCATGTTCAGCCAGGCGCTCACCATCGGCGGCGGCACGTTCGCGGTGCAGCGCAACATCATCGGCGAGCTCGTGCTCGGCCTGCCGCGCGAAGCCGACGTGTCGCGCGGTCTGAGCTGGTCGGAGGCGCAGCGCGCCGGTGCGGGGCGGGCCGAGTGACCGACTGGCTGGCCGCGGCCGACCGGGTGGCGCTGGTCGCCGCCGCGCACGCGGCCGACGGTGAACAGCTGCGACGCCTGCCTGCCCCTGTGGTCGACGCCATTCGTGCCGAAGGGGTGCAACGGATGTGCGTGCCCGCTGCGTACGGTGGGCCGGAGGTCGACCCGCCCACCATCCTGCAGGTGATCGAACGCATCGCCGCCGCCGACGGCGCGGCCGGATGGTGCACGATGATCGCCACCACCACCTCGCTGCTCAGCAACTACGTCCAGCCCGACCGAGCGCGAGAGATCTGGGGCGACCCGGGCAACTTCACCGGCGGCGTGTTCGCCCGCAACGCGAAGGCCACCAAGGTCGACGGCGGCTATCGCGTCACCGGCGCCTGGATGTGGGGCAGTGGCACCCAGCACTGCCAGTGGATCACCGGTGGCGCCACCGGCGACGGGTTCAGTGGCTCGATGTGGTTCAGCCCGGACCAGGTGGTGTTCGACGACACGTGGCACACCTCCGGCCTGCGCGGCACCGGCAGCACCGACTTCCACGTCGACGACGTGTTCGTGCCCGACGACCTCGCGACGCAGCCACAGGTCACCGGCCCGCAGGTCGAGTCACCGTTGGGTGCGTTCCCCGACATGACGTTGCTCGCCGTTGGTGTCGCCGCCGCGGGCCTCGGCATCGGCCGCCACGCGCTCGACGCCATCGTCGAGCTGGGCACGGAGAAGCGGCCGCAGTTCAGCAGCCGCACCATCAGCCAGTCGGGCGTCGCCCAGGCGGAGTTGGCGAAGGCCGAAGCCACCTTGCGCAGTGCGCGTGCGTTCCTGCTCGACGAGGTGTCGCAGGCATGGGCCACCGCCGTCGCTGGTGACCATGTCGACGTGGCCGCGCGTGGCCGCATGCGGCTCGCCGGTGCCAACGCCGCACAGGCGGCCGTCACCGCGGCCGACACCGCCTACACGCTCGGCGGTGGCACCTCGATCTTCGAGCACAGCCCACTGCAGCGATGCCTTCGCGATGCACATGTGGTCACGCAGCACATCATGGTGGCGCCGCGGCTGTACGAGACGCTGGGCAAGCTGCACTTCGGCATCGACATCGATGCCGCGATGATCTGACGAGCGTCACCGGCGCAGTTCGCGCCGGAAGCGACCACCGAGTCGTGCCATCCACACGGCGACGAGCACGATCACTGCGCCCGACGCGAGGATCAGCAGCGGCACGCGCCCTTCGCCGGGGAAGAAGTGCAGGATGGTCCACGGCACGTTGACCATCAGTCCGAGCGACCCGAACAGCGACAGCAGGACTCGTCCGGGCATGGTCCCGAGCGTGATGAGTCCGACTGCCGTGGCGAGACCGAAGAGGGTCGCGAACGCGGGCGACTGCACGCCGGTGAGCGCTGCACCGGCGACCAGTGCGACGCCGCCCACGACCTCGACGGCGACCGGCGAGCGCACCGCCGCGCGGCTGGCAGCGAACACGAGGCCTGCGCCGGCGATCCACACCGCCAGGCCGGTGGCGATGCCGGCCTGCTCGGCGAAGTGGCCGACGGTCATCGGTAGCGTCTGGAACGCGCCGATCGCACCGATGATGGTGAGCGCGAGGCGGTCATGCGGTCCGCCGATCTCGAGCGTCGTGCCGGAGAGCGCCAGCAGCCCGAAGACGGTGAGTGTCATCACGATGTACCCGGCACCGTGCAGCGGATCGGCAGCGATCGCGGTGCCGGCGATCATCGAGATCGCACCGGCCGAGATGGTGAGCGGAGGGAACGTCGTCGTGTGCAGCAGGCCCAACGACAGGAACGCGGCGCCGGTCACCCACACGGCCGTTCCGACGGCGACCGGGCCGGTGAACTGGTCGACCAGTGCGCCGACGGTGACCGTCGCTCCGGCCAGCGCGAGCAGTTGCTGCAACGGCCGCTGCGCGCCTGCCCAGAACACTCCGTTCTGGACGGCGACGACTGCCGCGACCGCGAGCGCGATCGTGGTCGGAGCGTCGGCGTCGAACACCTGCGTCGCCATGACACCGGCGAACAGCGCGCCGGCCACGCTCGACATGAGCCAGAGGAACCAGCGCAGGCGGGTGAAGGCCGGTTCCGCCGCTTCGTCGACGAGGAAGCCGGCGAGGGCCAGCAGCATCGCGGCCCCGCCGCTCAGGGTCAGCCGTCCGGGAGCACTCATGTCGGCCCAGTAGCGAGCGACCAGGAGCGTGAGCCCGACGACACCGAGCGTGCCGCCGAGGTATCCGAGCGCCTCGGCCGTCACCGGAATGCGGCGGTGCGGTTCCTGCTTCGTGGCCGGGGCCACCTGTGCGCGGGCCAGCTCCGCCTCGTGGAGCTCGATGTCACGCGCCTGCTCGCCGGAGATGAGTCCGGCGCCGAGCCATCGTTCGAGTGCGGCATCCAGCGTGGGGTTGGTGGGCTGTGTCGTCACCGCATCGCCTGGTGCCGCCGAGCGCGGTGCAGCGTTCGGTCTCGCGGCGCTGCGGCTGAACGATCCGAGCGCCGCCGCGTGGGTGGCATGCCGTGAGTGGCGGGTGATGGCGACGCCGGCACCGACAATGACGGCGACCAGGAGCACTGGCATCAGCGAGACCACGGTCGACCTCCTTCTCGATTCACGTCCTTCGACTCTCACCTGCCGCTCGTCCGCTCGTCGCTGCAAGGGCCGTTCGTCGGTTCCTCCGCACTACGGTCTCACGCGTGCAAGCGATACATCTCGAACGCAGCGGCCATGTGTTGACAGCCACCATCCGGCACCCCAGCTCGCCGGTCAACGCGGTCGACGAGCTGCTGCACCACGAGTTCGGTGAACTGTTCCGCATCCTCAAGCGCGAGCGCGAGGCGCGGGCCATCGTGCTCGTCGGCGAGGGCAAGGCGTTCAGTGCGGGGGGCGACTTCGAGTGGTTCCCGAAGCTGCGCAACATGGCCGCGCTCGCCGACCTGAGTCGCGACGCGAAGCAGCTGATCTGGGACATGCTCGACGTGGAGGTGCCCATCGTCTGCGGCCTCAACGGCTCGGCGGCCGGCCTCGGAGCATCCATCGCGCTGCTGTGCGACCTCATCGTGATGAGCGACCGTGCGGTCATCATCGATCCGCACGTCAACGTCGGGTTGGTGGCCGGCGACGGCGGCGCCGCGGTGTGGCCACTGCTGCTCGGCCCGCTCGCGGCCAAGCGACACCTCCTGTTGGGCGAGCCGCTCACCGCGCCGGAAGCGCTGCGCCTCGGAGTGGCGAGCGAGGTGTGCGCCCCGGCTGATGTGCGGGCGCGCGCGGCGGCCTGGGCCGAGCGGCTGGCCGCGCAGCCGCCGCTAGCGGTGAAGGGAACGAAGCAGGCGGTGAACGCGCAGCTGAAGCAGGCGCTGCTCACCAGCTTCGACCTCTCCGGCGCGCTCGAGATCCCGTGCTTCTTCTCGGCCGATCACGTCGAGGCGGTCGACGCCATTCAGCAGAAGCGCACCCCTACGTTCGAAGGGAAGTAGCAGTGACCACCAACGATGCGATGGAGATGATCCTCACGACGCGCGCGATGCGGCGGTTCAGCGACCGGCCAGTTGCCGATGCCGACATCGAGACGTGCCTGCGGGCTGCGCAGCAGGGGCCGAGCGGCGGCAACGTGCAACCGCAGCAGTACGTGGTGGTCACCGACCCCGAGACGCGCGCAGCGCTCGGTGGGTTCTACCAGCGGGCGTACCACCGCTACGAGCAGTCGTTGCCGGAGCCCACGGCGTTCCCCGACGAGCAGCAGGCGGCCGCGTGGCGGCGCACTCGCGACGCCAGCCGGCACCTCGCGGATCACCTCGGCGACGTGCCCGCGATCGTGCTGTTCCTGCAGCCCGTCATCCCGTGGGGCTCGGTCGACGACGAGGGCCCGATGGACATCGGGCGCCTCGACGCCAGTGTGTATCCGGCGGTGCAGAACTTCTGCGTCGCGGCGCGCACGCTCGGGCTGGGTACTGCGCTCACGACTGTCATCCGCATCCACTCCGCAGAGGTGCTCGCGCTGCTCGGCGTGCCGACACGCGACGACGGCAGCCCGCGGTTCGAGATCGCCGCGCTCGTGCCGGTGGGGTATCCGCTGGGCACGTTCGGTGTGGCACCGCGCAAGCCCGCGGCCGCCGTGACACACTGGAACGCGTGGGGCAACAAGCGCCGCTGACGAGTTCGGCACCACGGTCCGACCGTGGCGTCGCCGCTGTGTTTCGATGTGGCCATGACCATCACGAGTGACTCGACGACCCGGCTCGAGGTCGACCTGCTCGACCCGCACCTGTACCAGGACCACGATCGCATGCACGACGCGTTCACCTGGATGCGCGCGAACGAACCCGTGTACCGCGACCGTCGCAACGGGCTGTGGGGCATCACCCGCCACGCCGACCTGAAGGACGTGGAGCGTCGCAGCACGGTGTTCCTGAGTGGCCAGGGCTACCGCGCCATCTGGGCGTCGGACGAGATCAACATGATCGCCCAGGACGACCCGCGCCATCGCCAGCAGCGCATCCTCGTGCAGGGCGATCTGACGGGTGCGGCGGTGGCGAAGCGCAAACCGGCCATCGACGCGATGGTGGCCGAGTTGCTCGATGCCGCGGTGGCGAACAACGAGATGGAAGTGGTCGACGCGATCGCCGGCCAGCTGCCGGCGCGCCTGACCTGCCAGCTGCTCGGGTACCCGGAGGAGATCTGGCGCGACGTGAAGAGCTGGAGCGAGCGGCTGATGCGCATCGACATGCGTGAGCGCGACGGCGAGACGTTCACCGACTTCATCGACGCCAACATGGAGTTCGTGCAGGCACTGATGCCCATCGCGAAGGAGCGCGCGGGCTGCCCCGCGCACGACCTGATCAGCACGTGGGTGCACGCGAAGATCGACGGCGAGCCGCTCCCTCCGTCTGCCATCGTGCATGAGGTGGGACTGTTCATCAGCGGTGGCGCCGAGACCACCCGCACGGCCATCTCGCACGGCCTGCGAGTGTTCGCAGATCACCCTGACCAGTGGGAGGCGATGGCCGCCGATCCGTCGCTCGTGCCGGGCGCGGTGGAGGAGGTGCTGCGGTGGGTGACGCCGCTCAACAACATGTTCCGCCGTGCCGGTGCCGACGCCGAGGTGGGCGGCCAGGCCATCCGCCGCGGCGATCGCATCATCATGCTCTACCCGTCCGCCAACCGCGACGAGGCAGTGTTCGACGAGCCGTTCACGTTCGACATCCGGCGCAGCCCCAATCACCAGATCGCGTTCGGCTTCGGCACGCACATGTGCGTCGGCACCAACGTCGCGCGCTCGACGCTGGCGTCGCTGTTCACCCAGATGTCGCAGCGGGTCACCAACCTGCGCGTGGTCACCGAGCCCGACGTGGAGCCGAACATCTTCGCTCGCGCGGTGCGCAGCTTCCGCCTGGGCTACGACCTCCGCTGAGCGGGGAGTTCAGAAGCCGAGCCGACCGGCGGAGACGCCACACTCGTCGGCGGCCTCGTAGGCGGCGGTGATGAGCCGGTCGTACTGCTGGTCGGTGGGGTAGTCGTAGGCCATGTACTCGAGCAGCAGGAAGTCGACGCCCACCTGGTCGATGACCGACCCGCCGATGCAACGGGCCTCGCCGTCGTCGAGGGCCGGGTACGCCGACTCGCCGACGCTGTAGCCCAGCTCGAGGCTGGAGCGCGGGGCGTAGTCGACAGCCGCGGCGCCGGCAACCGGAGCGTTGCGCGCGGCCTCCAGCTCGGCGGTGAGGTCGGCCACGCGCAGGTCGAGGTCGTCCAGTTGGGCACGCAGCGTGGTGACCTCGCCCTCTGCCGCCGTCAGGTCGGTCCGAGCGGTGGCGAGCTCGCCCGCGGCAGTCGCCAGTTCGCCCTCGGCCGTCGCCAGTTCGCCCTCGGTCGTGGCGAGCGCGGCCTCGGTGGCGTCGAGCTGCGCCGTCAACCGCGCGTTCTGGTCGACCAGTTCGGCACGCTGTGCGCGCTGGTCCTCGCCGTCGTCGAGGGTGCCCGAGTACATGAAGCCGAACGTCGCTGCGACGAGTGCGCACACTCCGGCGACGCCCCACCCGACGAGGCCGCCGCGCGGTGTCGACGCCGGCGACGTGGGGAAGCCGGCGTCCGAGCTGAGTGGGATGGGGCGGATGATCGGGATCGGTTGTGTGTCCGCGATGTGGTACACCCGTGGCGGTCGCAGCGGCCGCGGCACATCGACAGTGGGTGCGGGCAGGGCGGCGGGACGGTCCTCCAGCGTTCTCATGGAGAAACGGTAGCCCGACGATCCGGGCGGGTTGCCCGGCGGACTACTCTGCGCCCGCATGGGGACCATCAACACCGTTTCGGACATCATTCGCGTGCACGGAGTCGAGCTCGCCGACCAGACCGCGATCGTGCAGGGCGAGCGCCGGCTCAGCTGGGCGGGGCTCTACGAACGGGCCGGCCAGGTGGCCAACCTCCTCGCGACGAACGGTGTGGGCGCCGGCGACCGTGTGGCGTTCCTCGACAAGAACGGCATCGAGCACTTCGAGGTGTTCTACGGCACCGCGCTGCTCAACGCAGTGTGCGTCGACGTGAACTGGCGCCTCGCGCCACCCGAGGTGGAGTACATCGTCAACGACTCGCTCGCGAAGGTGTTCGTCGTCGGCCACGAGTTCCTGCCCGTGCTCGACGCCATCGCGGCCAACCTCACCACGGTCACCAAGATCCTCGTCATCGGCGGCGCCGACCACGGGTACGACGACTACGAGGCTGCGGTCGCAGCGCAGCCGGCCACCGACCCGGGCACCACCCAGGCCGAGGACGACATCGCGTTCCAGCTCTACTCGAGCGGCACCACCGGTCGACCGAAGGGTGTGCTGCTCACCAACGCCAACTTCTTCGGGCTGCTGCCGATGGCGAAGGAGATGTGGGAGCTCGAGGCGTCGAGCGTCAACCTGGTCGCGATGCCGCTGTTCCACATCGGTGGTGGCGGCTGGGCGGCGGCAGGTCAGTACATGGGCGCCACCAGTGTCATCATGCGCGATCTCGACCCCGCCGGCCTGATCAAGCTGATCGGCGACGAGCGCATCACGCACGGCTTCCTGGTGCCCGCGGTGCTGCAGTTCATGCTGATGATGCCGGGCGTCGACGAGGCCGACTTCTCCAGCCTGAAGGTGTGCGTGTACGGCGCATCGCCGATCAGCGAGGACGTGCTGGCGCGCAGCGTGAAGACGTTCGGGTGCAAGTTCTGGCAGGCGTACGGGCTCACCGAGACCACGGGTGCGGTGGTGAACCTGGCGCCCGACGACCACGACGTCGACGGCCCCAACCGGCACCGCCTGCGCAGCTGCGGCCTCCCCGGCCCCGGCGTGGAGCTGCGCATCGTCGACAACGACACCGGCAACGACTGCGAGCAGGGCGAGGTCGGCGAGATCTGGATCCGTTCGCCGCAGGTGATGCTCGGCTACTGGAACCTGCCCGCCGAGACCGCGAAGAGCATCACCGACGACGGCTGGTTCAAGAGCGGCGACGCCGGCTACGTCGACGCCGACGGCTACGTGTACATCCACGACCGCGTGAAGGACATGATCGTGTCGGGCGGCGAGAACGTGTACCCGGCCGAGGTGGAGAACGTATTGATGGGCCACCCCGGCATCGCCGACGTGGCCGTCATCGGTGTGCCGCACGAGAAGTGGGGCGAGACCGCCAAGGCCATCATCGTGCGCAAGCCCGACTCCACCGTCACCGACGACGAGATCATCTCCTACGCCCGCGAACGTCTCGCCCGCTTCAAGTGCCCCACGTCGGTCGACTGGGTCGACGCGCTGCCCCGCAACCCCAGCGGCAAGATCCTGAAGAAAGATCTGCGCGCGCCCTACTGGGAGGGCCGCGACCGCAACGTGAACTGACGCGTCAGCGGGCGAGCAGGGCGGCCAGCTGGCTGCGGGACCGTACGTCGAGCTTGCGGTAGATGCGCTGGAGGTGGCTCTCTGCGGTGCGACGAGAGATGAAGAGCGCGGCGGCGATCTCGTTGTTCGACGCCCCGCTGGCGGCGAGCAGTGCCACCTCTCGCTCGGATCGAGTCAGTCGCTGCAGCAATGGGTCGGAACCGACCGGGTCGGAGACCCTGGGTGCCAGCGCCGCCGAGATGTGATCGACCGCGGCACGGGTCGGGCAACCGTCGGTCAGCCAGTCGACCGGCGGCGGTGTGCCGGCCGCTCGCCGGCGGGGGAGCGAGGGGCGCGGCCAGGGATGGGCCCCACAGCCGGCCCGAGTGGCGGCGGCAAGGCCGGCCGCCTGCGCTGCGTTGCGCCCATCTCCGACGGCGTCGGCGAGTGCGGCGAAGCCGTCGAGGGCGTCGGCGGCACGAAGCCGGAACGGCGCCCGGAGGGAGTCGCGCAGCGCGCGGTCGTAGGCCTGGTGTGCCTGTCGCAACTCTCCGGCCGCGAGCGCGGCGTCGCCCAGCAGCAGCTGTGCATGCACGCCCGGGTACGGCAACGACGCGGAGTCCGCCAGCGCCGCGACGTCGGCCGCAACCCTGATCGCGGTGGTGGCGTGCTCGGGCAGCGGCAGCAGCGCCGTGAGGTGCACGCGGGAGGTGAGGCGCAACCACCAGGTGCGGTGACGGTCGTCGTCCGGTGGCGTGGTCGCCGGCACACGCTCGGCGATCAGCTCGATGAGCTCGGCCTCCTCGCGTACCTCCGTCTGCAGGTCGATGAGCGACACCATGTCGGCACGTACTTGACGCGCCCGCGCCGCTGCCTCCGCCACGCGGCCGCGTTCGAGCGCCACCCAGGCCAGTGCCACCGATCCGAGGTTGGCGAGGAAGGTGTCGTGCGTGCGGCCCCATTGCTGGCAGCCCGCGGCGAGCTCCTCTGCCCTGTCGAGGTCGCCCCGTTCCAGCGCGATGAGCGCCAGCTCGTGCGTGGATTGCCAGATGAAGTAGTCGTCGCCCGCCAGGCGGCCGAGCTCGACGCTGCGCTGTGCGGCACGCTCGGCCTCCGGCAGCCTGCCGCCGTCGCGTGCGATGACGGCTCGGATCGACCAGATGCGCGACAACAGGTCCGGCGGCGAGCCGACCTCGTCAGCGGAGCGCTCCGAGTCGTCGAGCCAGTCGGCCGCCGCGTGCAGCGACACGCACTCCGAGGCGCAGACGGCCGCTCGCCGCGCGGCGTTCGCCGCCAGCCGCCCATCGTTGACGAGCGCGCGCAGCGGCGGCGCGAGTGCGGCCGTGAGCAGCGCGAGGATCTCGAGGTTGCGCATCCGATCATGGAACGGCTCGAACAGCGCATCAGCCAGATCGAGCGTGGCTGGATGGTGCGCGGCCACGGCCGCCCAACCGAGGTGGAGCAGGTCGTCGAGGTGATCGCCGACGAGCGTGGCCAGCCGTTGCGATTCCCACGAGCGACGACCGAGGTCGGTGGCGAACCTGATCGAGCGGTCGAGGTCGCCGGCGAAGTGTCCGGAGCTCCGGAGCATCGCCATCGCCGCATCGCGGACCGGCGGGAGCAGGTCGTAGCGACCGCCGACCTCGCTGACCAGGCCCACCCTGCGCAGTGCGTGGAGTCGACGGCGGGTGTCGTCGACCCCCGAACCGCACAACCCGCTGGCCCAACCGACGGTGAAGCTGGCTGCAGTGAGCCCCAGCGTGATGAAGCAGCGGGCGGCTTCTGTGTCGACGAGGGCGAGTGAGCGTTGCACCGTGGCCTGCATGTGCGGATCGAGGCCATCGATCGACTCGCCCTCACCGATGACGGCATCGCCGACTTCGACGTCGGCGGCGCCCGCGAGCGCAACGCGCGCCGCCGCGAGACCGACGGCGAGCGGTAGCCCGCCGGTCCGGGCGGCCAGTGCGGCCTCGCGTTCGGGACCGAGGACGTCGGGTGGCTCGCCGAGGGCTTCCAGCCACCGTCGCAACAGTTCGACCGCGTCGCCGTCGACGGCCAGCGGCAACAGGGCTCTCGCCGGCGCCGGCGCGGGCGTACGGCGAGTCGTGACCAGGATCCACGGCCCTCGGGGTCCGCACGGCAATCGGTCGATCAGTTCGATGCCGTCGTCGCCGAGGTGCTCGAGCCCGTCGAGGACCACCAGCGAACGCCGCTGGTCGACGGCGGCGACGGCGGCATCGAACGCGTCCTCGCCGGGCAGCACCTCGCCGCCGCACGCCGCCGCCAACAGTGCCGCCAGAGTGGGAGCAGTGTCGATCGCCTCTGCCGACAGCACCACCGCCGCATCGAAGGTTGCCGCCACTGCCGCGGCGACCGCAGTCTTGCCCACGCCGCCCGGACCGACGATGGAGCAGCGCCCGACACTGCGCAAAAGCGTCGCGACTGCCGCGATGTCGTCGTCGCGCCCCACCAGAGCGACCGGAGCATCCATGCCGCGATCCTAAAGGTCGTCCTGGGAAGCCAGCCGCTGCGCGGCCTGGTTGCGTAGTGGTTTGCGTAGTTCGCCCGATGCGGGGCCGTCCTGCGCGGCGCACCGTGATGACCGTCGCCGTCGACCGTCGCCGTCGACCGTCGCCTGCAACACGAGGAGCCCTGTGACCACCGCCCGTCAACCTCACGTCTCGTTGGGTCACGTGGCCATGTTCACGGCCGACCTGGACCGAGCGCGCCGGTTCTACGAGGACGTGGTCGGTCTGCGCACCCTGATCGTCGAGCATCCACAGGGTGCTGCGCATCGGCGGACGGCGGCGATGTCCGACTCCGCGGGCGAGTCCGTGGTGCTGCTGCTGTTCGAGGTGCCCGGCTACCAGTCCGGCCTTCCCGACGACGTCGTCGGCAGGCGCGGTCGGCTCGACCACGTGTCGTTCCGCACCGCGACCCCACGCGAGTTCCAGCAGGTCGTCGACCGCCTGGTGGCGGCCGGTGCCAGCTCCGGCCGCGTGGTCGAGACGGGTCCGTCCCGGTCGGTGCTCTTCATCGACCCCGATGGCGGCCACCACCACGTGCAGACCGTCAACCCGAGTTGGCTGCCCGCTCCCTCCAGTGACGTGATCGACCGCGCCGCGCTCGAGCGCACGCTGGCCATCGACCTCGGCTGACGACCACCCCTCTCACAACCCACCGAATCCAAACCACCAGAAAGGCCCCGCCATGAATCACCGACCCGTTCGCACCTCCACCCCTGCCCGCCGTACCGCCGTCGCCGTGCTGGCGGCACTCGGTGTGCTGCTCGCAGGTTGCGGCGACGACGACAAGGCGTCGACCACCGTGCCTGCAACGACCGTGCCTGCAACGACCGTGCCGGCAACGACCGTGCCTGCAACGACCGTGCCCGACACGATCGCCCCCGAACTGCAGGAGTTCTGCTCGGTGGCCGAAGAGGTGAACGCCAGCGAGCCGACCGTGGAGCTGGTGCAGCGATACGTGGCGGTCGCCCCGGACGCGATCTCGGCGCCGGCCGCCGTCGTGCTCGCAGCCTTCGAGACGGCCGACGGCGACCTGCAGGCCGTGTTCGGCGACCCGGCGGTGCTCGCCGCGGTCGAGGAGTTGACTGCATTCGAGGCCGAAGCATGCGGACTCGGGGCGCCCGCCGACCCGGGCATGACCGAGATCGATCCGAACGCCATTCGGGTGGATGTGTCGGCGACCGAGTACCACCTCGACTTCCAGTCGCCGACTGCACCCGGCCGCTACTCCTTCGTGATGACCAATGACGGTGCCGAACCGCACCTGATGATCCTCTTGCATCTGGAAGAGGGCGCCACCATCGACCAGGTGATGGCGTCGCAAGGGGAGGCAGGCGTCCTTGCCAGCTTCGAGTCGGGTGTCGCCGCCCCAGGTTCGGATGCGGTCGTGACGGCAGACCTCGGCCCCGGGCGTTGGGTGATCGTCTGCCCGATCCCCAACGCGGCCGGTGACTCGCACGCAGCGCTGGGCATGGTGCACGAGTTCGACATCAGCGGCTGAGTCGTTCTCCGGTTCCACTTGCCATGCAGGCCTCGCGGGCAGAGAATCTCCCTCTGGACACAGGGGGCTCGCGATGGCCAACACGAAGCACGACCAGTACCTGCCGGTGGTCGATGTCAGCGTGTTCCAGAAGCGGCTCGACGCGCCGGTGATGGCGGCCGCGGGCGTGCGAGCGGTCGTGGCGCGCGCGTCCGACGGCACGCCCCGGCGCGGTCACGCAGGTGAGGATGCGCAGTGGAAGCCGTTCGTTCGCGCAGCGAGCAGCCCCGATCTCCTGATCGGCGCCTACCACTTCCTCCGGCCGCAGATCAGTGGCGCGGCCGAGCAGTCGCGGTTCTACCTGCAGACGGTTCGTGGCGCGGTCGACGCCATCGGCCGGCCGCTCGACCTGCCACTGATGGTCGACGTCGAGCAGTACTGGAAGAACGTCGCGCCGCTGCCCGGCCCCACCATGGTGCGCTGGCTCGCGGAGTTCCTCGACGTCGTCGAGAACGAAGGCGCGGATCTGGTGCGCCCAGGAGCAGCGACTCCGAGCATCTACACCGGGGCGCCGTTCTGGCAGGCGTTCGTCGGCAACTCCGACGCGTTCGGTCGCTACGGGCTGGTGCTCGCCCGCTACCCGACGTACCGACTCGTGAAGGGCGCCAACGGCAAGAAGTTCGCGGTCGACCACACGCCGCCGGCCGCGGCGACGACGTGGCCGGCGTTCGCGTGGAACCTCCGCGACGACCCCTCCCCTCGGCTGCCACCCGGATGGGACCGTTGGGACGGCTGGCAGTTCTCCGGCGATGGCAACAACGGTGGCGCCCAGGTCGGAGTGGGAAGCACCCACGTGGACTGCAACATCTTCCTCGCCGACAGCATCGCCCGCTGGACCGGCGGCCAGCACCACTCACCCGACACCTCGCCGCGGCCACTGGTCGCCGGGATGGTCCGCAACCTCACGGAGGAGATCGTGAACTCACTACCCAACGTCAAGCCGGGCGCGAGCGGTGAACAGGTCAAACGCGTGCAGGGTCTGCTGCTCGCGGCGGGGTTCGACCCCGGCCCGATCGACGGCGACTATCCCGACGACCCGAACCATCCGACGTTCCTCGCGGTGCGCGCGTTCCAAGCGGCGCGTGGACTGGTGCAGGACGGCAAGGTGGGCACCAAGCAGACCTGGCCCGCCCTCCTCGGCGTCTGAACGCAGAAGTCGATCACTCAGTGGGATAGGCGTCGTCGTCGGCGACCTCGACGACGATGTCGACGGGGTCACCTCGCAGGCGATCGATCACGTCGACCTCCACGCCGTCGGCATCGCCCCACGCTCCGACGATCTCGGCCGCCTGTTCGGCGGTGTCGCACCATTCCTCGTGCACGACCACGCCGTGTCGGCGCACCTGCACTTCGATCGATCCGCGTTCTCCGAACTCGCGTGCTGCGATGTCGGTCATCAGGCACCTCCTCCGAGCACCCTCCAGTGTCGCCCTCGGTCGCCGACCTGACAAGAGGCGAACGCCCGTAGTGGACAAATACCCATGGGGGTATAGCATGGCAACCATGAGATCGATCGAGACCACCACCAAGTTGTCGATGACCGAGGCCGAGGCGGCGGTGCGTTCCGCCCTCGCAGCGCAGGGTTTCGGCGTGTTGACCGAGATCGACATGACGGCGACGCTGAAGGCCAAGCTCGGAGTCGACAGGGCGCCACTGAAGGTCCTTGGTGCGTGCAATCCGACGTTCGCCCACCGAGCGCTCGAGATCGACGAGTCGGTCAGCCTGATGCTGCCCTGCAACGTCGTGCTCGCGGAGACCGCCGACGGGACGAAGATCAGCGCTGTCGACCCGCGCGAGTTCATGGACACCGACGAGTTCCGAGCACTCGCAGCCGATGCAGCCGATCTGCTCGCTGCCGCGCTCGCGGCGGTGCCGTCGGCATAGCAGGCACGTACGCTGCACTCACGAACGCAGCACCTCCTCCCCGAAGCCTGTTCCACGTCGTCGGTCCGGTGCGGCGCGCGCTGGTCGCGGTCGAGCTCGACGGCGTCGATCTCCTGGTGATGTTGGAACCCGCAGGCGTCATCGGACACAGTGATCACCGGGCCGCCACCGCAGCGGCGTTGCGGGTCGCGCGACAGGGCTCGCACCGTGGGTAGCGCGGCACGCGTGATCGTGATCGGCGCAGGGTTCGGGGGCCTCAGCGCGGCGCGGGCGCTCGAGCGGCCGGGTGTGCAGGTGGTCGTGATCGACTCCAACAACTTCCACACCTTCCAGCCACTGCTCTACCAAGTGGCCACCGCCGGCCTCGATGCCGACGACATCTGCTTCCCCGTGCGCGCCCACCTGCGCAAGCGCCGCCGCACACGATTCGTGCTCGGTTCCGTCACCGCCGTCGACCTCGACGATCACACCGTCACGGTCGACAGCGACCGTGTGGAGCACTTCGACCACCTCGTCGTCGCGGCGGGGTCGGTGAGTGCGACGTTCGGCGTGGAAGGCGTCGACGAGCACACGTTCCCGTTGAAGACCGTTGTCGACGCGCTGGCGCTGCGCGCGCACCTGCTCGGGCGCTTCGAAGCCGCGGCCGCGTCGGTCGACGGCCACATCGACCTCGGCATCGCTGTCGTCGGTGGTGGCCCCACCGGCGTCGAGATGGCCGGTGGCTTGCGTGAGCTGATCGACAAGGTGCTGCGCAAGGACTACCCCGAGCTCGACCTGCGGCACGTGCCGATCACGCTCGTCGAGGCAGCCGATCGCGTGCTCGGACCGTTCCACCCCTCGCTCTCCGAACAGGCTCGGGCCGCGCTCGAGCAGCGCCGGGTCACGGTGCAACTCGGGGTCGGGGTCTCCCGCGTCGAGTCCGGCGCCGTCGTGCTCGCCGACGGCCGGCGCATTCCGGCCGGCACCATCGTGTGGGCGACGGGTGTGTCGGGTAGCCCCGTCGGCGCGCTGCTGGGCGTACCACTCGGCCGCGGCAACCGGGTGCCGGTCGAGGCCGACCTGTCGCTGCCGGGTCGCCCGAACGTGTTCGTCATCGGCGACCTCGCGCTGCCGCCGGGCGCGCCGTTGCCGCAGGTGGCGCAACCCGCCATCCAGGGTGGTGTGCACGTCGCGCGTCAGATCCATGCGCACCTCGACGGTCGCGCGACCGAACCGTTCGTCTACCGCGACAAGGGATCGATGGCGACCATCGGGCGCAACCAGGCCGTGGCCGAGCTGCCCAACGGCTGGAAGTTCCACGGGTTCATCGGCTGGCTGATGTGGCTCGGCCTGCACCTCGTCGAGCTGATGGGCTTCCGCAACCGCGCCAACGTGCTGGTGAACTGGGCGTGGAACTACGTCACCTACGACCGCGGCTCGCGGATGCTGCTCTCGCACCCACCCCTGGTGTCGTTCGACGACTGAACCGGGCGGCGGACGTCAGCGGATGCCGTTGTTCGTGATGACGTCGCGGTACCAGAACGCGCTGTCGCGAGGGGTGCGCGCGAGCGTGTCGAAGTCGACGTGGACGAGACCGAAGCGCTTGTCGTAGCCCAACGCCCACTCGAAGTTGTCCATCAGCGACCACTGGTAGTACCCGCGCACGTCGACCCCCTGCTGCATCGCGTCGAGCAGTGCCCGCAGGTGCAGATCGAGGTACTCGATGCGACGCGGGTCGGCACAGCGCCCGTCGACCACCGGGTCGTCGTACGCGCAACCGTTCTCGGTGATGTAGATGGGTGGCATGTTCGGGTAGTCGGTGTGCAGTCGGACGAGCAGCGCGGTGAACCCCTCCGGTGTGATCGGCCACCCCATGTCGGTGTGCACTTCGCGGGTGGGCGCCTCGGTGACACCCGTGACCGTGGGGTACTCGAGCCACCCGCCGGCGGGGTCGTCGGCGGTGAGGCCGCGCACCAGGATGTCGAAGTAGTAGTTGATTCCCATCCAGTCGAGCGGCTGCGCGATCACGTCGAGGTCGCCCGGCTGGATGGCATCGGCGAGTGGCCCGTACGACGCGAGCAGGTCGGCTGGGTACTCGCCGCGCAAGGTGGCGTCGAACCACCATCGGTTGTGGATGGCGTCGATGAGCTGCACCTGCTCGGGCGGCGCGGTGGGTGTTCCCTCCTGGCGGACGTTCGACGGGTTGATGACGATGCCCAGCTGGAGGTCGCTGCGCTCGGCGCGCATCGCGCGCAACGCGAGACCGTGCGCCAGCAGCTCGTGGTGCGCGACGGTGACCGCGGCAGCGGGATCGGTGAGGCCCGGCGCATGGCGGCCCGATGCGTGGCCGAGGTACGCGTAGCACCAGGGCTCGTTGAACGTCGACCACATCGACACCCTGTCGCCGAGCTCGCGCGCCATCAGCGCTGCGTAGTCGCCGAACCAGCTCACCGTGTCGCGACTGCGGAAACCTCCGATGTCCTCCAAACCCTGCGGCAGGTCCCAGTGGAACAACGTCGGGCAGGGAGTGATGCCGTGCTCGAGCAGCCGATCGACGAGCCGTTGGTAGAACGCGAGTCCTTCGGCGTTCACCGCGCCGCGACCGTCGGGCATCACTCGTGACCACGAGATGGAGAAGCGGTACGACTGCAGCCCGAGGTCGGCCATCATCGCGACGTCGTCGTCCATGCGGTGGTAGTGGTCGCAGGCGACGTCGCCGGTGTGACCCTTGGCCACCTTGCCCTCGGTGTGCGAGAACGTGTCCCACACGCTCGTGCCGCGGCCGCCCTCCACGGCCGCACCTTCGATCTGGTAGCTGGCAGTTGCAGCGCCCCAGAGGAAGCCGTCGGGGTACTGGATCGCAGGTCGGTCCGTCATCGCCGACGAGTGTGTCAGATCGAACGGCGATGTGGTGGAAGCGGCGACCGTGGCCATCGGTGAGACATGTGTCGCTCGAATGGAACCGTCGTCGGGGAGCCACTAGGAACGCCAGGTCGGCCCATGTCGGTCGGTCGACCGTGTCGGTTTGACCGAGGGCCGCCCGGGGTACTTCGTGACTCGAGTCTGCGTCGCCCCCCGCCATCGACAGTCAGGTGCTCCATGATCGATTCCCTCCAACGACGCTCGGACCACGACCTGTTGCGCGCCATCGACGCGGTCGTGACCGAGCCGCGGCTGTCGCTCGCACTGCGCCGTGCCGACGACCTGCGCACCTGCGCGGCGCACGCACCACGTCCCGCTGCCGTCGCGCGCTGCCTCGCCGAGGTCGTGCGGGAGGGCGACGATGTCTCATCGCTGGCAGCGATCCACGCCATCGGGGCGGTGGCGGACCCGCTCGCCGACAGCGTGCTCACCGACCTCGTGCTCGACGGCGACGAGCCCTACGCAGCACACGCGGCCTGGTCACTCGCGGCGCGACGGCCGCAGTCGAACGGCGTCGCCGCGCTCGTGCAGCTCGCACTCGCCGGCGGGTTCCCCGCGATGCTGGCCGAGCGCACCCTGATCGAATGGGCGCGAAACGACTCGCATCTCCTGGCCGACGTGGCCGGGGCCGGGCGCAACACCACGGACTGGTCCACGCGTCAGCGGCTCGCCCGCCTGTACGAGGCGATGCGAGCGGCCGCGTCGCCGACGCGGTTCGACCGACCGGCGCTCGATGGTGAGGGCGGCATCGTGGTGGTGCAGCCCTGCGTGCACGCACGCATCGATCGCGACGGGTCCACGCTCGGTGTCGGCGACTCGGGGGGAGTGGCGTCGCTGCTGCGCAGCCTCGGCCCCGCGCTGGCCGGCCACCCGTCCGTCGCCGAGGTGATCACCGTCACTCGGTCGACCAACTCCGAGCTGCGCAGCGAGCTCATCGCCGACGGTCACCGGGTGGTGCGACTCGAGATCGGTCCTGACGGGCCGCTGCCGTCACGCGAGGCGTGGCAGTACCGCATCGACGTGGAGCGTCAGCTGATCGCGCTCGGCTCGTCGCTCATCGGCCGCCGGGTGGTGTGGCACCTGCGCATGGCCGACGTCGGCACGTTGGCCGCCGCCGCGGTCGCCCGCCGGCTCGGCCAACCGGTGGTGTTCACCGCAGTGCCCGATCCGCACATCGTGATGGACGCCCTGCAGGACGACGGGCGCCTCGGCCGTTCCCGGTTCGGAGTGGAGGATGCCGCGCACCAGTACTGGTTCCGTGCTCGGCTCGTCGAGCGTGTGGCTCGCCAGGTGGACCACCTCGTGCTGCTGCCCCGACCCACGCTCCGAGCGGAGCTGCACGAGCTGGTCGGCGTGGAGGACGCGTTCCATCCTGCGCGTGCCACCGACGTGCCAGAGGGCGTCGACATCGCGAGCGCCGACCGTGCGCAGGCCGCGCTGCAGGTCGACGGGCCGGCCGCCGTCGTGACACGCGTGCTCTCGATGATCCCTCCCGAACGACGGACCCTGCCCTGGCTGCTCACGGTCGGTCGGTTGCACCCGTCGAAAGGTGCACATCGAATGGTGGCCGCGGTGTCCAGCGACGCCACACTCGCCGACGAGGTGAACGTGGTGATCGTGGGCGGCAACCTGGAGCGCCCCAGTGCGGACGAGCAGTCCACGCTCGAACGCATCCGCGGCGCGGCGCGCACGGCGCCAGCCGGGCTGGTGACCCTGACGGGCAACCTGCCGCCATCCGACGTGGCTGCGCTCCTGGCACACGTGGCCGCGAACGGTGGCACCTACGTGTGCGCCAGCGACAAGGAGGAGTTCGGCCTGGCGATCGTGGAGGCCCTCGCCGCAGGTGCGGTGGTGGTCGTACCGCGCCGCGGCGGGCCACAGACGTACGTGGCTGACGGCGACACCGGGGTGGTGTGCGACACTTCGTCCATCGAATCCCTCCGCGACGGTGTGCGCCGTGCTCGTGCCCTGGTGCCGGCAGAGGGACGCGCGGCGAGAGCCCGCGAGATGGTGCGCACCACGTTGAGCATCGAACAGATGGCCGCGACACTCGCCGACGTGTATCGCAGCGCCAGTTCGGTGCCGTCCAACGCATGAAGCTGCTCATCGTCAGCCCCGATTACTCCTCGCACGCAGGCCCACTGATCGAGATCGGCAGGGCGTGGGCGCGCGATCACGGCGAGGTGGTGGTGGCCACCGGTCCCGCCGTGCGCGCGCTGGTCACCGAGGCCGGCCTCGGCTGGACCGAGCTGCGGTTGGGCAAGGGCAGCAATCCCGGTGTGATCGAGGAGACCCAGCAGCCGGAGGGTGAGGACGCACACCTGCGGGCGTTCTTCGACGCCACCCGCGAGGGTCCGGTGGCAACGCTCCGCTACCAGGCGGATGCGCGACTGCACGACCTGATGCACGATCCCGATGGCGTGTTCGATCGGCTGCGGGTGGTGCTCGACGAGGTGCGTCCGGATCGAGTGGCCGTCGATCACGTGGCCTTCGGCGCCCGGCTCGCGCTGCACGCGCTCGGCGTGGAGTGCGCCACGGTGGTGCTCGGTCATCCGAGCGCTCTGCCCGCGGACGGCGAGGTGTACGGCCTCCCGGACGACTGGCCCGCAGCGATGCGGCCGGCCGTCGACGATCTCGCCGATCTCGATCGTCGCTGTCACGCGGCCGTCGACGAGCTGGCGCGTGCCGCCGACGAGTTCCTGTCCCGTCGAGCGCCGTCCGCGCCGCGCATCGACCTCACGCGCGCTCCGGGCCGCCCCACGGTCTACGTCTATCCGTCGCCACTGCACTCGCCGACGAGAGCGCTCCCGCCGGGGTCGGTCTTCGTCGGCTCGGTGGCCAAGCACCAGAACCTCGGACCGTTCCAGCTGCCCAGCGGCAGTGGCCTGCGGGTGACGGTGGCGCTCGGCTCGTTCCTCAGCGCACGCGGCGACGTCCTGCGCGCCGCGGTGCAGGCCGCTCGGCTCGGTGGCTGGCGGCTGAGCATCGCCCACGGCAGCACCCCGTTGGCCGAGCTCGGTGAACTGCCGACCGGCGCCGTCGCTGCTCGCCACCTGCCGCAGGTGGCGCTGCTGCGCGAGACCGACGTGTTCGTGAACCACGGTGGCAACGGCAGCGTCACGGAAGCGGTCGCCGCGCGGGTCCCGATGGTGGTGCTCCCGTTCTCCACCGACCAGTTCGCCGGCGCCGCGGCCATCGAGCGTGCCGGCATCGGTGTGGCCGCGGCACCCAACGACCTCACCCCCGAGTCGCTCGTGGCCGCGGTCGAGCGAGCGGCCACGCGAGACACCAAGCAGCGGCTGGTGCGGGTGTCGGAGGCGTGCGCTGCCGATGGTGGCGCCGTCCGCGCGGCGAGGGTGATCGCCGAACACAGGTGACGGCTCGTCGATAGGGTTGGCGCCGTGACGTCCCTGCACACCATCGTCTCGCCACCAGCGCTCGCCCAGAAAGTGGCAGCGCTGGAGGCCGCTCTCCTGCGTCTGGGTCGCGTGGTCGTCGC
>CAZWCU010000031.1:0-2405 GCA_964632715.1 uncultured Bifidobacterium sp.
GAGCACGAGCAGGCGCACTTCGTGCAGCAGCCCCATCGCGTGCAGCCGCTCGATGGACCGCAGAACGGGTGTGTTCGACTGCCCGGTCATCTCGCGGTGGATCGCGTCGTCGAAGCACTTGAGGTCGATCATCGTGCCGTCGGTGACGGCAGCGACGATGTCCCACGTGGCGTCGTCGCTCGACCCGTTCGAGTCGATGAAGCAGGTCAGGCGTTGCAGCGCCGGGTCGGCCTTCACCGCGGTGAACAGGTCGCGGACGAACTCCGGTTGCAGCATCGCTTCGCCGCCGGAGACGGTGATGCCGCTGAGGAACGGGGCCGCCCGACGGATCTCGGCGAGCACGTCGTCGACCGAACGCTGGTAGCGGGCCCGTTCATGGCCCTCTCCAGGGAGGACCTGGTGGAACACCGGGATCGTCTGTGGATTGTGGCAGGCCACGCAATCGAAGTTGCAGCCCTGGAGGAACACCACGAACCGGTTGCCGGGTCCGTCGACGTTCGAGAACGAGATCGTGCTGGCGATGGACCCGGTGCGGGCGTTCGTGGTGGTCACTTCCGGTCGTTTCACTGGACGGTGCGTTCGTGGCAGCCGATGCGCTTCACGGCGCGCTGCGTGAGGTGGAACGACTCCTCCGAGCCGGCGGCGAGCAGATCGCTGCTGTGCCGCGCGCCTTCGTGCGCGGCGATGGCGGCGAGGTCGCTCTTGCGCACCACGTAGCCGGTGATGCGGACGAACTCGTTGCTGTCGAGGTTGAAGGTGAAGTCGCGCATGCCGGTGACGAAGGCGCCGCGGATGATGTCGACCACGGCCTGCGGGTTGCGCACTGCGGTCTCGTCGACGTGGAAGATGTCGCTGACGCCGGACGCGAACAGGTGGTGGTGCGGTGCGCAGGTGGTGATGTGCTCGAGCATCCCCGGCTCGTCGCCGACCGGGATGCGGGTGCCGGCGGTGACGTCGTGGTCGAGGTCGATGCCGCTCTGGCTGTGCAGGTAGCAGTGGCCGCCGCCACCCTCGCAGTACGGCATCGGTCGCACGGCGACGAGTTCGGCCACTCGCTCGACCACTCGCCGGCTCAGCGCATCTGCATCGGCGTCGTGTCCGTAGCGACCGTCGAGTCCCTGCGCCGACATCAGCAGGTTCACGCACTCGGCGAGGCCGAAGATGCCGAACATCGCGGAGAAGCGGTCGATGTCGATGAGGCCCTCGGTGGCCAGCCAGTGCGTGTCGTAGAAGTGCTGCTGTTCGACCAGGCTGCGGATGCGGGCCTCGGCCAACTCCGCGGTGAGCTCCGCGTAGTGGGGGAGCGTGGTGGCGAGGAACTCGTCGACGGACGCATCGCCACCGGCGAGGTGTCGCAGCGCCACCTCCTTGAGGTTCATCCGCACGAGGGTGTGTGCGCCGCCGCCGATCTTCAACGAGTTGTAGCAACTCACCGCGGCGTACCGATCGCCATGGTCGGCGACCATCATCGGGTGGTTCACGAAGTGCGGCTTGCCGGTCTCGAACACGGTGCGCACGCCGTCCTCGACGAGGTCGTCCGGTGTCAGGTCGGGGTCGACCTTGAGGGTGATGTTCGGCACCGCCTGGCGCAGTGAACGCTCGACGCGGAAGACGGAGCGGGCGATGCGGCTGTCGTTCGGGCCGAGATCCGTGTGCACGAACGCGTCGGGCAGGATGCGGTCGATGCTGATCCAGAAGCGACGCAGTGCCGCGTCGAGCTGCGCGTCGCTGACCTCGTCGGTCACGAACGGTGCCAGCACCTTGTCCAGGTCGCCGAGGTACACGGGGTAGGTGGTGACGCTGGGGACGTTCACGTACATCACCATCAGGAACGCGAGCGCGTCGTCGAGCGTGGTGGGCGGCGGCATCTCCAGGTGCGTCAATCCGTTGCGGATGGCCTTCTCGTAGTCGGGGAGGATGTAGCGCGCGGTGAACGGGGCGTTGCCCTCGAACATGTCGCAGATCACCCGTGCGTCGAGCGCCTCCTGGCACTCGGTCGACAGGATCGGGTAGGGCAGCATCTCGGTGGCCAGCGACGCCAGCCGCCGCACCTTCTGGTCGTAGCCCAGCGTGCCGTCGGTGACGAGGGCATGTGCGCGTGCTTCGAACTCGTTGACGTCCATACCCACACGGTACGAACCTGCCGCCGCCCTGGTCAGGGCCGAAAGTCGGTACCGTGCCGCACGGCTTCCCCCGATTCCACCAGGACGCGAGGAGCAGCCCATGTATCCACTCCGACAGATGATGCGCGACGCCGCCGGCACGAACCCGCGGATGGCGCTCGCGGGCGTGCGGGCGCTGACGAGGGAGACCGACTGGTTGCTGGTGCGAGCAGTGCGTCTCGCCCGCGCCGACGGGTACGACTGGGCCCGGATCGGCCGCCTGCTCGGCGTGTCGCGCCAGGC
>CAZWCU010000031.1:2505-8406 GCA_964632715.1 uncultured Bifidobacterium sp.
GGGAGCCGCGGTGGCTGACCGCCGACCGGGCCGGTGCGCCGTTCGCTCCGTTGACAACATTGGTTGCGCGACAGCAGTTCAGGCGCGCAACCAACGTTGTCAAGGCACGGAAATGAAGAGGGTGCCCCGGCGGCGAGCGGCGGGCGGGGGGCCGAGCGGCGGAGCGGAGAGGTGCGTGGGAGCGGAGCGGTGGAGCCGTGCGCGGAGAGGCGGAGCGGCGGCGAGGTGGCTGGAGTGGCGGAGCGGTGCGGCCGAGCATCCCTGCGACACCCCTGGCGTAGCCTGACGGGCATGGCTGACCACCCGGTGCTCCACGGCTTCTCGCCGGCGGTGCGAGAGTGGTTCAGCGCGTCGTTCCCGTCGCCGACGCCGCCGCAGATCCACGGGTGGCCCGCCATTCGTAGCGGTCAGCACACGCTGGTGTGCGCGCCCACGGGCAGCGGCAAGACCCTCACCGCGTTTCTGTCGAGCCTCGACTCGCTGGTCACGCCGCTGCCGGCGGGCGCCGAGCCGGTCGACCCGAAGGCGCGCACGAAGGTGCTCTACATCTCACCGCTGCGGGCCCTGGCGTTCGACGTCGAGAAGAACCTGCGGTCGCCGCTGATGGGCATCCGGCTGGCGGCCGAACGGCTGGGCGAGCCGTTCGTCGAGCCCACCGTGGCCATGCGCACCGGCGACACCTCGCCGAAAGATCGCCAGGCGCTGTCGCGGCGGCCGGTCGACCTGCTCATCACCACCCCGGAGAGCCTGTACCTGATGCTCACCAGCGAGGTGCGCAACACGCTGGTCAACGTGCACACCATCATCATCGACGAGATCCACGCGATGGCCACCACCAAGCGCGGCGCGCACCTGATGCTCAGCCTCGAGCGGTTGGAGGCCATCACCCTCCGCCCGCCACAGCGCATCGGCCTCAGCGCCACGCAGCGGCCGCTGGAGGAGATCGCGCACTTCCTCGGCGGCCACTCGGCGGGTGCCGACGGTGCGGTCGGGCCGCGGCGGCCGGTCACCATCATCGACTCCGGCATCCGCAAGCCGCTCGAGGTCGAAGTCGTCGTCCCGGTGGAAGACATGGGGGCGATGGGACAGGTCACCTCCGCACCCGGCGAGCTGCGCAGCGGTCCCGCGTCCGCGGCGATGGAGCCGCAGCGCAGCAGCATCTGGCCCAGCATCTACCCGCGCATCCTGCAGCAGGTGCTGGAACATCGCAGCACGATCATCTTCTGCAACGGTCGCCGGCTCACCGAACGCCTGGCCGCGCGGCTCAACGAGCTCGCTGCCGACGAAGGTGTGGAGGCCGGCATCACCGGCGATCTGGTGAAGGCGCACCACGGGTCGCTGGCGCGCGAGCAGCGGGTGGTCATCGAAGACCAGCTCAAGCGCGGCGAACTGCGCGCCATCGTCGCCACCAGCAGCCTCGAGCTGGGCATCGACATGGGTGCGGTCGACCTCGTCATCCAGGTCGAGTCGCCGGGCGCGGTGTCGCGCGGGCTGCAGCGCATCGGTCGCGCCGGTCACAGCGTGGGCGAGCCCAGCAAGGGCACCATGTACCCGAAGCACCGTGGCGACCTGCTCGAGGCCGCCGTGGTGGTTCGTCGCATGCGCGAGGGCCTCATCGAGAGCAGCCGCTTCCTGCGCAACCCGCTCGACGTGCTGGCGCAGCAGATCGTCGCCCACGTGGCCATGCACCCCGACCTGTCGGTGCAGCAGCTCTCGTCGATGGTCCGTGGCGCGGCCTGCTTCGCCGAGCTCAGCGACGACCTCTTGGCCAACGTGCTCGACCTGCTCTCGGGCCGCTACCCGAGCGAGGAGTTCAACGAGCTGCGCCCACGCCTCGTGTGGGACCGCGTGGCCGGCACGCTGCGGGCCCGCGACGGCAGCAAGCGGCTGGCCATCATGAGCGGCGGCACCATCCCCGACCGCGGCCTGTTCGGCGTGTTCCTGCCCGACGGCACACGTGTGGGCGGGTTCGACGAGGAGATGGTCTCCGAGAGCCGTCCTGGCGAGACCTTCCGGCTCGGCGCCAGCACCTGGCGCATCGAAGACATAACGTTCGGGCGGGTCGTGGTCACCCCCGCGCCGGGCGAGCCGGGGAAGATGCCGTTCTGGCACGGCGACCGGCCGGGCCGCCCACTCGAGCTGGGCCGAGCGCTCGGCGCGTTCCAGCGCGAGGCCCGCGCGCTGCCCGCAGCCACCGCGCTGGCCACGCTGATGGCCGACTACTCGCTCGACGCGCTGGCAGCCCACAACGTGCTGCTCTACCTGGAGGAGCAGGCGCAGGCCACCGGCGTGGTGCCCGACGATCGCGCCATCGTGGTCGAGCGCTTCCGCGACGAGATCGGCGACTGGCGGGTGTGCATCCTCAGCCCGTTCGGCGTGCCCGTGCACGCGCCGTGGGCGATGGCCATCGAGCGCCGGCTGATCGAGCGCTACGGCATCCCGGTGGAGACGATGTACACCGACGACGGCATCGTGCTGCGCCTGCCCGAGGCCGCCGACGAGCTGCCGCTGGAGGATCTGGTCATCGATCCCGACGACATCGACGAGTTGGTCATGGCCTCGCTGCCGCAGACGTCGCTGTTCTCGGCACGGTTCCGCGAGTGCTCGGCCCGAGCGCTGCTGCTGCCGCGCCGCCGGCCCGACCAACGCACGCCACTCTGGCAGCAGCGCCAGCGGGCAGCCGACCTGTTGGCCGTCGCCTCCAAGTACCCCACCTTCCCGATGCTGCTCGAGACCTCGCGCGAGTGCCTGCAAGACGTGTTCGACCTCCCCGCGCTGCGCGAGGTGCTCGGGCAGTTGCGCAGTCGTGCCATCCGTGTGGTCAGCGTCGACACCGCCAAGTCGTCACCCTTCGCGCAGAGCCTGCTGTTCAACTGGATCGCCGCGTTCATGTACGAGGGCGACAGCCCGCTGGCCGAACGCCGGGCCGCGGCGCTCTCGCTCGACCGCGACCTGCTGCGCGACCTGCTCGGTGCCGAAGAGCTGCGCGAGCTGCTCGACCCCGGCGCGCTCGCCGACCTCGAGCTGGAACTGCAGCTGCTCGCCGACGGCCGCCGCGCCCGCACCGCCGACGAACTGCACGACGTGCTGCGCACGGTAGGCGATCTCTCCGCCGCCGAGATCGACCTGCGCTGCGAAGGTACGTCGTCAGCAGAGTGGCTGGCCACGTTGGTGCACGAACGGCGCGCGTTCGCTGTGTCGGTCGCCGGTGTCGAGCGCTACATCGCCGCCGAGGATGCCGCTCGCTATCGCGACGCGCTCGGCTGCAACGTGCCGCTCGGCCTGCCGCGTGCGTTCACCGAGCCGGTGCCGCACCCGCTGGAGTCGCTGGTCGGCAGGTACGCCCGCACCAACGGGCCGTTCGTGGTCGACCAGCTGGCCGGCCGCTTCGGCATCTCCGTCGACCGTGCGATGGGCGCGCTTGCCGCGCTCGAAGCCGACGGGCGAGTGGTGCGCGGCGAGTTCCGTCCGCTCGCGTCGGGTGGTGTCGGCGGTCGCGAGTTCAGCGACGTCGACGTGCTCCGTCAATTGCGTCGACGTTCGCTCGCTGCGTTGCGGCGCGAGGTCGAACCGGTCGAGCAGCAGGCCTACGCGCGGTTCCTGCTCGGGTGGCACAGCATCCCCGGCGACCGGCGCGGCCTCGACGGCCTGGTGGAAGCGCTCGGCCAGCTGCAGGGTGCTGCGCTCATCGCCAGCACGGTGGAGAGCGAGGTGCTGCCGGCTCGGCTGCGGTCGTACCGCGCGGTCGACCTCGACGAGCTGTGCACCGCCGGCGAACTGGTCTGGGTGGGAGCTGGCGCGCTCGGGGCCAACGACGGTCGCGTGCGGCTGTGCTTCGCCGACCAGCTCCCCGTGCTCGCGCAGGGCTGGGAGCCGCAACCTCCGCCGACCGGCGCGCTGCACGATGCGCTGCGCGCCCACCTGGCTGCGCACGGCGCCAGCTTCTGGAACGGCATCCGCGCTGCGGCCGCCACGGACCCGTCGGGCGACACCGTCCATGCCACCGACGTCGAGTTGCTCACCGCGCTGTGGGATCTCGTGTGGGCGGGCGAGGTCACCAACGACTCGCTGGCTCCGCTGCGTTCACTGCTCGGCGGGAAGGGCACGAAGAGCGCTCGCCCGGCCGGCCCTGTGCGCGGGCGGCCCCGACCGGGCCGGCTCACGCGCATCGGCCCGCCGCTCGGCGCAGGCCGCTGGAGCCTCGTCGCACCGCTGCTGCTGCCGGCCCCGTCGCCCACCGAGGCCGCGCACACCATGGCGCTGCAGTTGCTCGACCGCTACGGCGTGGTCACGCGGGAAGCCGTGCTGGCCGAAGGAGTGCGCGGCGGCTACGCGTCGGTGTACGGCGTGCTGAAGGTGCTGGAGGAACGCGGCCAGACGCGTCGCGGCTACTTCGTGTCCGGACTCGGCGCCGCGCAGTTCAGCTTGCCCGGCGCGGTCGACCGGTTGCGCAGCCTGCGCGATGCGCCCGACGGTCAGCTGCACCCGGCAGATCTGCCGCCACCGGTGGTGCTCGCCGCCACCGACCCTGCGCAGCCGTACGGCGCTGCCATCGCGTGGCCCGACACCTCCGGCCGCCCCGCCCGTGCCGCGGGTGCGCTGGTGGTGCTGCGCTCCGGCGTGCCGCTGGTGTGGTTCGACCGCCGGTCGCACCACATGGTCACCTTCCCGCCGGCGGTCGACGACCACGGCTGGGCCGACGCGCTCGCCTCGCTGGTGAAGGACGGCCGGTCGCGCAGCATCGAGGTGCGCAAGGTGAACGGCGAACCGATCGCACCGGCGATGCCGTGGTGCTCGGCGCTGGTCGCCGCCGGGTTCGGTGAGGGCTACAAGGGCTACACCATCCGCGCCTGAAACTCGCCGTGCCGCGCCGGCTCGCGCCACTAGGTTGCCGCCGATGAAGTTCGAGGAACGATCCGTGCGGGGCCAGGTGGCGCGCCTGCGCCCCACCGCGATGGAGGCGTTGCGCGCCTATCCGATCGAGGTCACCGGTCTGCGATTGGTGCAGCACGGCTTCAACACCACGTTCCGGGTCGACACCGCCGACGGCACCCGCTACGCCCTGCGCGTGAACGTGAACTCGCGCCGCACGGACGCGAACATCGCCGCCGAGATGGCCTGGCTGGCAGCCCTCGCCACCGACACCGAGTTGTGGGTGCCGACCCCGCAGCGCACCCGCGGTGGCGCGTTGATGACGCACGTGTTCAGTCCCGACCTCGGCCGCGAGCTGCCGGCTGCCCTGTTCGCGTGGCTCCCTGGTCGCACGCTGGGCGTGAAGGCGACGCACGAGCAGATGCGGGCCACCGGTCGGGCGACGGCGATCCTGCACCAGCACGGCGCGCAGTGGTCGTTGCCGGAAGGCACCGACCTGCCCGCGATCGACACGATCCTGATGGACGTGCCCGACAACCTGAGTGGCGAAGACCGGCTGCTCGACGACGATGCACACGCCGTGATCGAGGCCGCGACTGCGCACATCCAGAGTCACTACGACACGCTGTTCGCAGGCGCCGCGCGTCAGCCGTTGCACGCCGACCTGCACATCTGGAACCTGCACTGGTACCGCGGACGATTGGCCGTGTTCGACTTCGACGACAGCGGCATCGGTGTGCCCGTGCAGGATCTCTCCATCTCCGCGTACTACATCCGCGACAACCTCGCGCAGGAGGCGGCGCTGCTGGAGGGCTACCAGGAGGTGCAGCCGTTGCCGGCGTTCACCACCGACCAGTACGAGGCCTTGGTGGCGAGCCGCAACCTGGTGCTGCTGAACGACATCGTCACCACCACCAACGCCGAGTTCCTCGCCATCCTCGACCGCTACGTGCCTCGTTCGATCACCAAGCTGCGCGCCTACCTCGACACGGGCGTCTTCCGCCACGAGGTGCCCGGCTTGATCAGCAT
>CAZWCU010000031.1:8506-25935 GCA_964632715.1 uncultured Bifidobacterium sp.
TCAACCCTTGCGGTGCACTGCGCGCAGTCCGGCCCACGCCATGTCGGCCACCTGCTGACCGAGCACCTCCGGGTCGAACGTGTCGCCACGCTCGACCAGGTGTCGGCTGACACCTTCGGCCAGCCCGACCAGACCCTGCGCGAGCGTGCGCTGGTGCTCGGGGTCGATGTCGGCGGCGATGAGCGGTGCGATGGCCTTCGCGGTCTCGGCGGTGATGCGACGGATGGTGGTGGTGCTCTCCTCGTCGCGGTTGGCGCGAGAGCCGAACAGCAGCAGGAACGCATCGTGGTCGTCGGCCACCCAGCGGAAGTAGGCGCGGAAGCCCATCTCGGTCTGTTCCTTGCCGTTGGCCGCGCTGACGACGGCCTTGCTGACCGCAGTGCGCAGGCGGTTGCCGGCTTCCTCGAGCAGCGCCAGGTAGAGGTCCTGCTTGCTGTCGAAGTGCTGGTAGAGCACGGGCTTCGTGACGCCGGCGGCTTCCGCCACGTCGTTCATCGAGGTGGAGTGGAAGCCGTTGCGGGCGAACACCTGCACCGAGACATCGAGGATCTGTTCGCGGCGGGCGGGGGCCGGGAGACGCATGCTCATGACGTGGATCTCGTCGTCGGCTGTCGTCGCGTGCTCGGTGCTTGACTCATACGGTTACCTGAGGGTAACAAGCTTTTCGAGTGGCAGAAACCCGGCTCACAGACCGCGTTCACGGTCCTCGCGCTCGGCGGCCTTCACCGCGTAGCCGAGCACGATGGCCGGCGCCAGCAACAGCGACCCGATGACCAGCGAACCGATGACGATGGCCGATACCGCGGCGTTGAAGCTGATGGCGAACCCGATGATGAACGTCGCGATGGCGAGTGCGTAGAACAGGTAGCCGACCCGGTTGGCCAGCAGCGTGTACTTGGCGATCTGCTTGCGGCGGGCGCGGACGGGGTCGGGCGCGGGTGTGGGGGACGGCGAGTTCATGTGGCCTCAGAGACCTGGGGGAAGGAGTCGGTTGACGTTCTCGAAGAAGAAGTACATCACCACGACGAACGGAATGGCACCGACCAGGAACGACACGTAGAGACGGTTCGAGGCGCGGCCGACGAAGTATGCGCCGACTCCGACGGCGAGCAGCAGCAGCCCCCAGCCGAGGGCGTGAGGAATTGCGGCGGAGTCGTCGAACCAGCCGCCGCTGAACCCGTCCTCCTCCACCTCGACGAACTCGTCGACCAGCGTCGTCGTGGTGACCGCGGGTTCGGTGGTGGCGGTGACCGTGTCGTCCGGTGCCGTGTCGGGCACGGTGTCGGGCACGGTGTCCTCGGTGGGCAGCGTCGCGTTTGGATCTGCGGGCAGCGTGTTGCTCGGCGGCGCCATCACCTGATCGCTCTGCTCCACCACGAGCTCGGCGCGCACGACCATTCGTTGGCGCGAACTGAGTTCCGGGTGGCAGGTGGCCAGCACGAGCGTGGCGATGGTGGGGTCGACGGTGGGGATCACCGCGCCGTACTCGCTCGGCTCGACGATGACCGTGCCGGTGACCGCGTAGACGAACCGGCCGGCCGGCGTGATGACCTCGATCAGGTCGCCGGGCACCAGCTCGTCGATCTCGTTGAACGGCGCGCCGTAGGTGGTGCGGTGGCCGGCGATCGCGGCGTTGCCCAACTGGCCCGGCATCGGTGTCTCGCGGAAGTGGCCGGGACCCTTCTTCAGGTCGTCCTTGCCGACTCCCTGCACCACGTACCAGTCGAGACCGATGCTGGGGATCAGCATGCGAGCGATCGGCTCGCCGTCGGGGATCGGTGGGCCAGCCGGGGCGGTGGGGATCGTGCTCGTGGTGCTGGTGCTGGTGGTGGCCGGGTCGGGCGTGGTGGTGACCGGCGGCGTGGTGGTGGCCGGCGCCGTGGTGGTGGCGGAGAGGAGGTCCTGGAACTCGTTCTCCAGGCTGTTCTGGGCGCGCGCGGTCTCGATGCCGGTGCCCCACAGCTGGTAGCCGACGAACGCGAACATCAGCAGCCCGAGCACGATGAGGGTCTTGCCGATGCCGCCGACCACCCAGCGCCAGTCGCGAGGGTGCTTCGGACGCTCGAAGTACGGCACGCGACGCCGCGTCGCCCCGGCTGTGGCGAGCGGCTCGGTCGGCTCGAGAGGGTCGTCGGCGCCGCTGGTCACGGCCCGTCACGCTATCCGGGCCGCCGTCCGACGAGCGGGCAGGCCACCGTCACCATCCCTGTGTGCCGGGCGCGCCCTTGAACGGGCCGACGACCTTCGACGTGATCCAGCCGCCGTAGAAGTTGCCGGGGTTCGGCTGCACCTGCTCGTCGTCGACCCAGCACTCGTCGACCTTCTGCGCGTAGAACGCCAGATGATCGGTGATGGCCTCGAAGCCGGTGGCGGGTCCCGCATAGCTCCAGGCCACGTCAGCGATGTCGTCGAGTTGCCAGTAGGTGGCCGCGCCCTTCCACTCGCACCAGGTGCGCGAGCTCGTGCGCTGCAGCCGGGTCATGTCGATGTCGGCCGGCGGCAGGTAGAACGCCGGCGGCTGACTGGTTTCGAGCACCCGGATGGCGGCGATCGTGTCGGCAACGACCGCTCCTGCGTGCACCACTCGTGCGCGACCGACGAACGGCACCGCGATCGGAGGCCGCGGGTACGCCCACACGCTCTCCTGCCCGGGCCCCGGCGCTATCGGTTGCGGTCGCATGCGCAGAGTGTCACCCACCTCGAGACCCCGCGCCACACCCGGCGCCCCCGATCCTTTCGTTTGTGTCATGCCCTGACCGAGGAAACCTCGGTCGGAGCATGTCGCGGAAGGGGAAGTGGCGAGTCGGCGGCGAGGTGCCGAGCGACGGCGGCTCCGTTAGCGTGTGCGGCCGGAATGAAGCCCGTCGTTCACCCGGTCGTTGCACTGGTCGATGTGGTCGCGGTGCTGGGCAGTTTTCCGGCGTTGGCAGGCGCGTCGCTCACGGTGGAGCGTGGCGAGATCGTGTTGCTGCGCGGGCCCAACGGCGCCGGCAAGACCTCGCTGCTGCGGTTGTGCGCGGGCCTGCTGCCCGTGGAGCGCGGCAGCGCGCACGTGCTCGGCTGCGACATCGTCGCCGACCGCGCGTCGGTGCGAAATCGGGTGGGTCTGCTCGGGCACTCGAACGGGCTCTACGCCGACCTGACGGTCGACGACAACGTGCGCTTCTGGGGCGCCACCGTCGGTGCCAGCGACGCGGAGGTGGCGGGCGCGTTGCAGCTAATGGGGCTCGCCGGTCGCCTGGCGTCGGTGCCGGTCGGTCGGCTGAGCGCGGGGCAACGACGGCGCACCGCGCTGGCGTGCCTGGTGGCGCGCCGGGCCGAGCTGTGGTTGCTCGACGAGCCGCACGCCGGGCTCGATGCGGCGGGCCGCGACGAGCTCGACGCCACCTTGCGTGGCGCCGCCGCGGCAGGGGCAACCGTGATCGTCGCCAGTCATGAACTGGAGCGCGCCGGCGCACTGGCCACACGAGTGGTCGAGGTGGTCGGCGGCCAAGTGCGCGACCTGCCCGCAGCCCAGGAGACACCGTCGTGAACGCCTGGCGGATCGCGCGGCTGGTCGCGATGAAGGATCTCCGGGTCGAGTGGCGCAGCCGCGTGGTGATCAACCAGGTGCTGCCGTTCGCGGCGTTGGTGATGGTGATGTTCGCGTTCGCGCTCGACAGCGACAACGTGCTCACCCGTGTGGCGCCTGGTCTGGTGTGGTTGGCCACGGTGTTCAGCCTGCTCGTCATCGTGCAGCGGTCGTTCGCGGTCGAGACCGCCGACGGTGCGCTCGATGCGCTGCAAGTGGCGGGTGTGCGGCCCGGCGGCATCTTCCTGGGCAAGGCGATGGCACTGGCCGCGCAGCTGGCCCTGCTCGAGATCGTGCTGCTCGCAGCGGCCGTCGTGCTCTACAAGACGGAGCTGCCCGCGAGCGGGGTCGTGCTGTTGGTCACCACCTTCCTGGCCGCGACCACCGGGCTGGCTTTCGTCGGTACGCTCTACGGCGGTCTCGCTGCCGGGGCCAAAGGGCGCGAAACGCTGTTGCCGCTCCTGATGCTCCCGGTGGTGGCGCCAGTTCTCATCGGTGCAACTCGGGCGACCGAAGCAGCACTCGGTACCGAAAAAGCGACCCCCAGCGATGGTTGGCCCTGGATTGGCCTGTTGACGCTGTTCGCCGTAGTTTTCGGTGCCGGCGGCACGCTGGCCTTCGGCTCGCTCATCGACGAATGACCGGAACATGAACCACCCTCAGTCCACGGCCACACCCACCGACGCTCGCACGGCAGTCGCCCGCCCCACCTCCACCAGGTTCACCCGCGTGCTCGGCGTCGCCGTGTTCCTCGGGATGGCGTGGCTGGTCGTGTTCGGCCTGATCATCTCGCCCGACGACCGCGTGCAGGGCGAAGGCGTGCGCATCCTCTACATCCACGTGCCCACCGCCTGGCTCGCCTACCTCGCGTTCTTCGTTACCGGCATCGCCAGCGCCTTCTATCTGTTCAAGCGCACCCGCAGCCTGGTGTGGGACCGCATCGCCGGCGCCAGCGCCGAGGTCGGCGTGCTGTTCATGGGCATGACCCTCGTCACCGGCAGCCTCTGGGGCCGCATCTCGTGGGGCACGTTCTGGACGTGGGACTCGCGGCTCACCACCACCGCCTTCCTGTTCGTCACGTACATCGGCTACCTCGCGGTGCGCGACCTCGGCGGCACCCACCACCAGCGGGCGAAGCGCAGCGCGGTGCTGGCGCTGCTGGCCATGCTGGAGGTGCCGCTCGTGCACTTCAGCGTGAAGTGGTGGCGCCCGCTGCACCAGCAGGAGAGCGTGGCCGACGGCGAGCTCGAGAACCTGATGCTGTTCACGCTGTTCGTCGGGCTCATCGCGTTCACGCTGCTCTACGTGTGGTTGGTGATGCACCGCCAGCGCGTGCTCGCCTTACGCGACGCGGTCGACGACCGCGGCCTCGACCTCGCACTCGAAGCACGCCGCAACGAAGCTCTGGAGATGCAGTGATCGCCATGCAGAACGCCACCTACGTCATCGGTTGCTACGTCATCACGCTGGGCGGCATCGGCTTCTACACCTGGCGGGTGATGGCCAGCGCACGGAAGGCCGCGCGAGAGGTTCGCCCCGAGGATCGCCCGTGGGCATGAACGACGAACGCGACGACAACGCCGCATCCGTCGACGACGTGAACGCGAACGGCATCGACCTCAGCCCACGGCCGGTGGTGGCCACGGCCGCCCGCGGGAAGAAGAAGCCGTGGTTCGCGTACGGCGTGCTCGCGCTCGTCATCGTGGCCGGCGGGGTGTTCGTCACCAAGTTCCTCACTTCGGCCATCGACTACTACTGCAACGTCGACGAGATCGGCGTGAAGGACGGGTGCGACGAAGGTCGCAACATCCGCATCCAGGGCGTCGTCGACAAGCGGTCGGTCACCCAGGACGGCAACGTCACCAGCTTCGAGGTCCGCTGGAACGACGCGACGATGGCGGTCGACTACGAGGGTGAGGCCAGCGGCATCTTCGCCGACCTGGTGAACCCCGACGACTCCCTGCAGTGCATCCCGGTGGTGGTGCGCGGCGTGGTCACCGACCGCGCCGACGGCTCGCAGGTGTTCGAGGGCGATGAGGTCATCGTCAAGCACGACAACACCTACGACGCCGAGAACGAGGACCGCATCGACGAAGCCAACGCGGAGGCTGCCACGTGCTCGGCGGGGTAGTGCTGGCCGAAGGGACCAACGGCTTCCTCGGGCACACGGCGCTCATCGTCGGATTCGCTGCCTGCCTGTTCGGCGCGTTCGCACTCGTGAGCGCCACCGTGCTGCACAACCCGCGTTTGCTGCGCACCGTGCAGACCTACGGCTGGATCGTGCTCGGTGGCGCAGTGCTGGCCGTGGTGGTGATGGAGAAGGCGCTCATCACGCGCGACTGGTCGCTCGCCTACGTGCAGAAGGTCGGTTCGTACGACACGCCGGCGCTGTTCAACTTCACCGCGCTGTGGAGCGCGCTCGAAGGCAGCATCCTGCTCTGGCTGCTGCTGCTCGCGATCTACACCGCGGTCATCCTGCGCCGCTACCGGCGCCGGTTGCACGACCCGATGGTCGCCTGGGCGCTGGTCACCATGTTCGTGGTCACCGCGTTCTTCTTCTTCCTCGCGCTCGGCCCCACCGATGCCTTCCGGGCTGCCGGCGTGCCCGACTTCAACCGCTGCTGCAAGGGCCCCAACCCGCTGCTGCAGAACCACGTGCTGGTGCTGTTCCATCCGCCCATCCTCTACCTCGGCTACGTGGGTTTCACCGTGCCGTTCGCGTTCGCGATCGCAGCGCTCGTCACCGGCCGCGTCGGTGAGGGCTGGCTGGTCGAGACCCGTCGCTGGGCGCTGTTCGCGTGGGGCTTCCTCACGCTCGGCATCATCCTCGGTGGGTGGTGGAGCTACGAGGTGCTCGGCTGGGGTGGCGTGTGGGGCTGGGACCCCGTGGAGAACGCGAGCCTGCTGCCGTGGCTCACCGGCACCGCGTACATCCACTCGGTGATGGTGCAGGAGCGGCGCGGCATGCTGCGCGTGTGGAACCTCAGCCTGTTGGTGGCCACGTTCTCGCTCACCATCCTGGGCACCTTCCTCACTCGCAGCGGCGTCATCAACAGCGTGCACGCGTTCAGCGACGGCACGGTCGGGCCGTACCTGCTCGGTGCGTTCGGCGTGGTGGTCGCAGTGTCGCTGGGCCTCATCGCGTGGCGCGGCGATCGGCTGCGTTCACCGGGTGCCATCGACTCGCCGTTGTCGCGGGAAGGCGCCTTCCTCGCCAACAACGTCATCTTCACGCTGTTCGCGTTCGTCATCCTGCTCGGCACCGTCTTCCCGCTGATCGTGGAAGCGAAGGACGATCGTCGCATCGCCGTCGGCTCGCCGTTCTTCGACACCATGAGCCGACCGATCGGGTTGGTGCTGCTGTTCCTCATGGCGGTGGCCCCGGCGCTGCCGTGGCGCAAGGCCAGCGGCGAACTGTTGCGCGAGCGGCTGTTCTGGCCGGCCTGGTGCGGTGCGGGCACGTTGGTCATCGCGGTGTTGCTCGGCGCCACCGGGTTCTCGCCGCTGCTCGCGTTCGGCCTCGCCGGCTTCGCCGCCGGGTCGGCGTTGCGTCAGCTGGTGCTCGCCACTCGCCGCCAGGGCTACCGCGGGCTGCTCGGGCGCACCAACGGCGGCATGGTGGTGCACCTCGGCATCATCCTCATCGCGGTGGCACTGGCGGCCAGCAACAGCTACTCGCGAGCCGGAGAGTTCACGGTCACCAAGGGCGAGACCGTCGAGTTCGGCGGCCACACGTTCACGCTCGTCGACCTCACCGAGTTCGAGTCGGCCACGTCGATCGGCGTGAAGGCGCTCATCTCCATCGATGGTGGCCAGGCGTATGCGCCGGCCATCAGCAAGTTCACCGCCACCGGCCAGGACATCGCAACGCCGAGCGTGCGCACCGGCCTGCGCTACGACATCTACCTCACGCTGGAGAACGGCTCGAAGCGGAGCACGGGCGAGGCCAAGTTCAAGGTGTTCATCAAGCCGATGATCGTGTGGTTGTGGGTGGGCGGCATGTTGTGCGGTGCCGGCACCGTGCTCGCCGCGTTCCCCGGCCGTCACCGGCGTCGCCCCACCGATGCGGTGTCCGCGCCCATCGAGCTCGAGACGGAGGAACCGGTCGATGCCTGAACAGGAACCCGCAGTGACCACCGAACCGATGTCGCCCAGCTCGCGCCGACGCATCGCTCCGATCATCGTGCTCGTGGTCGCGGCCGTGATGGGCGGTCTGTTCTGGGTGCTCGCTGCCAGCAGCTCGGCGCCCGCCGACGAAGTCGGTCTCGTCGAGAGCCCGCTCATCGGTCGCGCCGCGCCGGTGGTGCGCAGCACCACCATCGACGACGAGCCGTTCGACCTGGCGCGCCGCAAAGGCAGCTGGGTCATCATCAACTTCTTCAACTCCACCTGCGTGCCGTGCAAGGCCGAGCACCCCGAGCTGCTGAAGTTCGTCGAGCAGCAGGCGACGTTCCCCGATGGCGCCGAGTTCTACAGCTTCGTGCAGCCTCCCAACGACGACGACGACATCCGCGCGTTCTTCGACGAGCGCGGCGGCGACTGGCCCGTCATCCGCGACGACGACGGTCGCATCAACGTCGCGTTCGGCGTGTCGCAGGTGCCCGAGACGTTCATCATCGACCCCGACGGCGTGGTGCGCGTGCGCTGGGCCGGCGAGATCAATGCCGAGATCCTGTCCCAACTGGTGCAGCAGCAGCGCGCGCTGTACGGCTCGTGAGCCGTACGTCTGCGCTGAAGCGGTGGCCCGGCTGGGTGCTGCTGGTGCTCGTCGTCGCCGGGTTCCTGGCGTTCGGCACCACTCGCGACGCTGGCGCGCGCACGCCCGAGGAACGCGTGGAGGAGATCAGCCGGCAGCTCGCGTGCCCCGTGTGCAACGGCGAGACCGTGTACGAGTCGCGCAACACGTCGTCCACGTCCATCCGGGCCGAGATCAAGGCGCTGGTCACCAACACCGACTCCACCGACGACGAGATCATCGCGTTCATCGTGCAGCAGTTCGGCGCCGACACGCAGCTGCTCCCGAAGGCCAGTGGCTTCGAATCGCTCGTGTGGGTGCTGCCGTCGGTGGCGCTGGTGTGCGCCGGTGTCGGCCTGTTCTTCTCGTTCCGCAAGTGGCAGCGCAACGTCGACACGATTCCCGACGACGAGGATCGCGCGCTGGTGGAAGCCGCGCTGCTGGCCGGCGAGGCGCCCGACGTCGCGCCGACTGCCGAGGATGTCGATGAACCCTGACCGCCTCGCGGAGCTGGAGGAGGAACGTCGCTTCCTGCTCGCCAGCATCCGCGACATCGAGCGCGAGCACGAGGTCGGCGACGTGGAGACCGACGACTTCCACACGCTGCGCGACGGCTACGTGGCGCGCGCCGCGGCGGTGATGCGCGAGATCGACGACGGTCACAGCGCGCTGCCGCCGAAGCCGGCGCGGTCACCGTGGCGTACGGTGGCGATGATCGGTGCGACCCTGCTGGTGGCCGTCGGGCTCGGCGTGTTCGTCGCGCAGTCGGCGGGGCAACGACTGCCCGGTCAGTCGCTCACCGGTGGTGAGCAGGCCGACGAGGTGGCGGTGAAGTTGGTCGAGGCCCGTCAGGCGCTGGGTGTCGACAACGCCGCGTCGCTGGCCGCGTACGCGCGGGTGCTCGAACTCGAGCCCGAGAATGCGGAGGCGCGCACGTACACCGCCTGGCTGCTGGTGCAGAACGGGGCGCAGGTGCAGAGCCAGGAGCAGATCGTGCAGGGCATCGAGTTGCTGCGCGACGCCACCACGGTGGACCCCACCTACGCCGACCCGCACTGCTTCATCGCCATCGCGTCGGCCAACTTCCTCGATCCTGCCGACCCGGCGACCGTGGTCGAAGAGGGTCAGGCCTGCCTGGACCGCAACCCGCCTGCAGCGATGGGCCCGTCGATCGAGACCATGATCGCCGACGCCGAAGCCCAGCTCTGACGGGCTAGAGCACGGTGGCGGGGTCGCAGTTCGACCCGCAGACCACCACTACGACCCGCTCGCCGGGCTCTGGCACGTAGGCGCCGCTGTGCAACGCGGCCAGTGCGGTGGCACCGCCCGGTTCGGCGACCAGGCGCAGGCGGTCCCACAACAGCCGCTGCGCGGCGCGGATGGCGTCGTCGGACACCGTGACCGAGTGTGCGACGTGGTGCTGCACGATGCTCCACGCCACCGAGCCGAGTCGTTTGGCGCCGAGCGAGTCCGCAGCGACGCCGGCCACGCCCACCTCCACCGGCTCGCCCGCCATGCGCGCCGCGTGCAGGCACTGGCTGGTGTGCGGCTCGACGCTGACCACCTTCTTGCGGCCGGCGAACCACGCGGCCTGCCCGGCCGTGAACCCACCGCCACCGGTGGCGACCACCACCGTGTCGAAGTCGGCCACCTGCTGTTCGAGCTCGCGGGCCATGGTGCCCTGACCGGCGACGACGTGGGGGTGCTCGAACGGATGCACCGCGAGGGCGCCGGTGGTGAGCTGATGCGCGGTGGCCGCGGCCTGCGCGTCGTCGTAGAGGCCGTCGATCACGTGCACGGTGGCGCCCAGCGCGGCGATCCGATCGCGCTTCATGGCCGGGCTGCTCGAGGGGACGAAGATCTCGGCGGCGACACCGAGACGCTGGGCGACGAAGGCCACCGCCGCGCCGTGGTTGCCGCCCGAGGCGGCGACCAGCCCCGCCGGCGGCAGCTCACCGGCAGCGAGCACGCGGTTGAACGCGCCGCGAGGCTTGAAGCTGCCGACGTGCTGGAGCAGCTCCAGCTTGAGGGTGGTCGGGTGTGCCGCAGCGAACGGCAGGTCGAGCTCGGCGGCGTCGACCTGCAGCACGGGCGTCACGCGCACGTGTGCTCCGATCCGCGCGGCGGCCGCGTCGATGTCGGCCGGGGTGACCGCCGGCGTCGGGTGGATCGTCGACGGTTCGGGCATGCCGGCGAGCATACGAGGCATGGCTCACGCGTCGCCGGTGCACGACGAAGCGGTCACCGATGTGATGTGTGGACCCGCACTATGGTGTCGGCCCATGAGCACTCCGCCGCCGCCACCGCCGCACAATGGTCCCGGCGGCTTCCAGCCGCCTCCCGGCTATCAGCCGTATTCGGGTCAGCCGACGGTCGCCACCACCAACAGCGGCATGGCAGTGGCGTCGCTGGTGCTCAGCCTCGTCGGACTCGTCCCGTGCTTCTGGGGACTGCAGATCCCCGGCCTGCTGGGCATCATCTTCGGCTTCATCGGCCTCAAGCAGACCAAGGACAACGCGCGCCGCGGTCGCGGCATGGCGATCGCCGGGCTGGTCATCGGCACCATCCTCGTGCTCATCGCTGCCGCCGTCATCATCTACGTGCTCACCAGCGACAACTGCGTGCGCGACGGCTCGTCCATCGTCTGCACCTGAGCCGTTCGCGGCACTCGATCACCTGACGGTGTGCGTCACACCTCGGGTGGCGGCCAGGCGGTGGCCTCGACCACCTGACCGTCGGCGTCGCGGGTGAGCACCCACACGCTGCCCTTGCGCCAGTTCGGTTCGCCCACGAACCTGCAGCCGCGGCGTTGCAGCGCGCTCATCGTGTCGGGGATGACGTCGCCGTGGCTGCACAGCACGCTGCCGTCGGGAAGCTCGGCGAGCAGGTCGAGTGCGCCGTCGAACGACGCGGCCTCGCTGAGACGTTCGTCCTCGCGGAGTGGCGCACGCAGCACGAGCGCGAGCGGCTGCAGCGTCTGCAGGCAGCGCTCGTAGGGGCTGCTCACCAGCTCGCCCTCGGCCACACGGGCGAGCGAGCGTGCGAGCGCATCGGCCTGTCGCCTGCCCTCCTTCGAGAGTGGTCGCAGACGATCGTCGCCCTTCCACGCGGAGCGATCACCCGCCTTGGCATGGCGCACCAGGTACAGCATGGGTGGCGGACTCAGGCCTCGCGAGTGGCAGCCATGTGACGAGCGGCGAGCTGGCGCACGAACATCAGGAACACCGCGGCGGTGACGACCGTGAGGAGGCCGCTGAGGATGACGAACCCGAGCCGGTCGGTGAGGTTCTCGGCCAGGTCGTCGCTGTTGCCGCCCGTCTGGAACGTGAAGGCACCGTTGAGGCCGAGTGCAAATGCCGCGACCACGCCGCCGAGAGTGGTGGCGAGGTAGATGGCGAGCAGCGGCGTGACGGCGCTCTGCTTCCATCGCGGGTCGCCCGGCGCGACTTCGGAGTCGCTGGCCTTCCAGATCTCGCGCCACATGAAGTAGTTGAGGATGCCGAGCGTGCATCCACCGAGGATGTTGACGGCGATGGTGGCGCCGGGGCCGAACGACTGCGGCTGCCGGCCGAGCACCTGGTTGTTCTTGGCGAGTCGGTACGTCCAGATGATGAGCAGCACGCCCTGCGTGATGGCCACGAGCCCCGCCAGCACGGTGACACCGAGGTAGAGGCCGAGCTTGTCGTCGAAGGTGGACGACGAGATGGAGTCGTTGATGAAGTCGGTCGCCGAGTTCCGCAGGGTGATCTGCACGATCAACGAGATGGCCTGCACACCCAACGTGATGGCCATCAGCGCCACCAGCCACTTGGTGAGCGAGCGGATGGGGCTGAAGTTTCCCTGCACCGCGCCCTGGCCGCCGTAGGCGACGTACCCGGGAGGCGGTGCGGCGTTCGAGTACGACGCGTAGGGCGGGGGAACCGAGTGGGGTGGGGGAGGAGGCGGCAGATCCGACATGCGGCACACCTTACGCGCGTGGCGTGCGTTGCTCGGGTGGGTGCACACTGTCGGGATGGGATTCTTCGACCGCAACCGTGACGAACTGGTCGCCAAGGGCTTCGACCCGGCGCGCCTGCCCTCCGGGCAGTACCTCACCGACCGCTTCCCCGTGCTGCACGTCGGCGATGTGCCCACGTACGCGCCCGGCGAGTGGTCGCTCACCGTCGAGGGCCTCGTCGAGCGGCCGTTCACCATCGGGCTCGACGAGTTGAAGGAACTGCCATCGGTGACGCTCACGTTCGACATCCACTGCGTCACGAAGTGGAGCAAGTTCGACACCAGCTGGACCGGCGTGCGCGTGCGCGACCTGTTCGACCGCGCCGGCGTGCACAAGTCGGCCACACACGTGATGGAGCACGCCGAGTTCGGCTACACCACCAACATCCCCCTCGCCGACATCACCACCGACGAGGCGATCGTCGCGTACGCATACGAAGGCGAGGAGATCGAGCCGATCCACGGTGGCCCGGTGCGCATCGTGGTGCCGCACCTCTACTTCTGGAAGAGCGCGAAGTGGGTGCGCACCCTGGAGCTCCGCGACGAGGACCGTCCCGGCTTCTGGGAACGCAACGGCTACCACATGTACGGCGACCCCTTCAAAGAGCAACGCCACTGGGGTGACTGACCGCCCTCTCAGCTGAGCGCGGGCGAGCGCTTCGCTCGCACCTTCTTGGTGACCAGCCAGTTGTTCTTGCCGAGTTGGCGGGTGCGGGTGAAGCCCTGCCGCTCGAACATCGAGATCGTCGCGTTGTAGAGGAAGGCGTTCGCCACCTTGCGGCCCTCGACGTCCTCGGGCGAGCTCTCCACGACGCCGCCGCCGAGCTTGGCGATCTCCGCCAACGCACCCTTCAACGCGGCATCCGCAACGCCCTTGCGTCGGTACTTCGAGTCGACGAAGAAGCAGGTGATGCGCCAATCGGGCGGAGCGCCGGCGCCCTCGCGGTACCTCTTCCCGAACTTGATGCGCGTGAGCTCCTCCGGCGAGCCGAACTGGCACCACCCCACGCAGAGGTCGCCGTCGAAGACGAGTGCCGCGTGGGCGCGACCCTCGCACACGCGTTGCTCCTTCTGCACGCGATGATCCACGCCCTTCAGCACCGACTCGGGATGGAAGCCCATGCACCAACAGCCACCCCACACGCCGTTGTGCCGCTCCACCAGACTGGCGAACGCGGGCCACGTGTCCATGGTGAGCGGCTTGATCTCGTAGGCCGGTCGCGTCATGCCCACATTCTTGCCGACGGCGGCGGGCCTACGATGCGCTGGTGGTCGTCGACGACGCTCGTTCCGTGCTGTTCCGAGCACTGGTCAGCGGCGGGCCACTCGACGGCCTGGTTCGCGACCCCGACGACGTGGCGAAGTTCGCGATGCGGATGCGGTCATTGCGCGAGCGCACACATCTCGACGTGGTCTCGCTCGCGGTGAACGGAGAGCGTGTCGATGTCACCGCGCGAGACGGCGACGACGAGTGGCGCGTCGTGTTCGGCAGCGCCGATGGTGAGCGCGTCGACTGGCTGGAGGTGTTCCACCGGCCAACCGTGTTCACCGGCGTGACGGGCGGCCTCGCGCTGGTCGTCAACGGTCCGTCGAGCGCGGGGAAGTCGAGCGTGCTGCGCGAGGTGCGCTCGCGCAGCGCCATCCCGTGGGTCGTGTTCGACGAGCCGATGTTCGGCACCGTCGACGTCGAGTACCTCATCTGGCGCGACCACGCCGAGGTGCTGCACCGCGGCTTCCTCGACGGGATGGCGGCCCTCGCGCTGGCCGGGAACTGTGTGGCGACGTCGGCGGGCGGTCATCCGCAATCGATGTTCGACGCTGCGTTCGCCGGCGTGCCCACCCTGCGCATCGGGCTCGACTGCAACTCCGCCGAGTTGGCGCGACGCGAGCGTGGTCGTCGCGATGTACCTGGCGGGTGGGCGGAGGCGTCGCTCACGGTGCACGACGGATGGCAGTACCACTTGCGCTTCGACACCGCGGTCACCGACGCGGGACAGATCGCCATTCAGGCGCTCGAGGTTCTGTCCGACTGGTCACCCTGATCCCACACGGAGTGTGGGATTCGTATGACCAGACACCGTCGCTCAGGCTGTGACGCGGCTCGGGTGGGAGTTGGGTGAGAGTCGCGGGCCTGCACTGCGCAGGTCTGCCGTGCGGCGTTATGGTCGCCGTCATGGACATCGGACCTCAGGAACTCCTGCTCATCGCACTCGCGCTGCTCGTGCTGTTCGGCGGCTCGCAGCTGCCCAAGTTCGCGCGCAACCTCGGCAAGGCACAGGCCGAGCTGAAGAAGGGTCTCGCCGGCTCTCCCGACGAAGCGTCCGCCTGACGGTCAGTTGACCTTGAGTGCCGAGCTGAAGATCTTCTTCGACTTCAACTCGGTGGCGATGCGGTGCGCGATGGCTTGGAACGCCTGCGCGACTTCGCTGTCCGGGTGGGCGACCGTGATCGGGTTGCCGTTGTCGCCGCCCTCACGTAGTTCGGGCACGAGCGGCAGGCTGCCGAGCAGTGGCACGCCCAGGTCGTCGGCGAGCAGCTGGCCGCCGCCGCTGCCGAAGATCTCGTAGCGCTTGCCGTCGTCGCCGGTGAACCAGCTCATGTTCTCGATGATGCCCTTCACGGGCAGGTTCACCTTCGCCGCCATCGCCGCGCTCAGCGCCGCGACCTTCTGAGCAGCGGGCTGCGGGGTGGTGACCACGTAGACCTCGCCGCGCGGCAGGTACTGGCTGAGGCTGAGGGCGATGTCGCCGGTGCCGGGCGGCATGTCGATGAGCAGGAAGTCGGGGTCGTCCCAGAACACGTCGGCGAGGAACTGCTCGAGCGCCTTGTGCAGCATCGGGCCACGCCAGATGATGGCCTGGCCCTCGGGCACGAAGTAGCCGATGCTGATGCACCGCACGCCGTGGTTCTCCGGCGGGATGAGCATGTCGTCGATGACCACCGGGTCGCGATCGGTGCCGAGCATGCGCGGTACGGAGTAGCCGTAGATGTCGGCGTCGACCACACCGACGCTGTAGCCCTGGCTGGCCAGCGCGACCGCGAGGTTCACCGTGACGCTGCTCTTGCCGACGCCACCCTTGCCGCTGCTGATGAGCAGCGGGCGGGTCTTGTTGCCCGGAGCGTTGAACGGCACGGCCTTGCCCTCGGCGTGACCGTGCGCCTGGCCGCCGGCGTGCGAGTGACCGCCACCGCCGAGCTTGGCGCGCAGCTCTTCGCGCTCCTGGTCGGTCATCACCGTGAAGTCGAGGCTGAAACCCGTGACGCCGGGAACCTGCGTGACCGCGCCGCCCACCCGGTTCTGGATCTCGTTGCGCAGCGGGCAGCCCGCGACGGTGAGCGCGATGAGCACGCCGACCACGCCGTCGCTGCCGATCGTGACGTCGCGCACCATGCCCAGGTCGACGATGCTGCGGCGCAGTTCGGGGTCTTCCACCGGGCGCAGTGCGTCGATGATCTGATCGTGCGTGGGAGCGGGCATCAGGGGTCTCCGGTGTACGTGGGGCGCAGGCGGCAGAATTACCACTACGCGCATAGGTAGAATATCGGCGTGACCGCGAACTCGCCTTCCTTCACCAGCACCGTGTCGGCGATCACCAACGCGTTCGGCGATCCCACCCGTCGCAGCATCTACTTGTTCGCCCGCGACGAGCCCACCGGTGTCACGGCCACGCAGGTCGCCGAGCGGTTCGGCGTGCACCCCAACGTGGCACGCCACCACCTCGACAAGCTCGCGGCCGGCGGCTACGTGGAGGTCGCCGTCGAGCGTGCCGAGGGTGCGGGTGCCGGCCGACCGAGCAAGCACTACCGCGTGCCGGCCGATGCGAAGCTCGACCTGGCCACCGACGTGCCGGTGCGCAGCGACGATCTCGTGCTCTCGCTGCTCGGCAAGGCGCTGGCCATGCTGCCGCGCGAGAAGGCCGAGGCAATGGCGGAGGAAGTCGGCCAGGAGTACGGGCGCGCGATGGCGCAGGGTCTCACCGGGTCCGACCAGGTCGGCCACAGCCTCGCGTCGGGGCAGCGCAGCTTGAGGTCCGCGATGCAGGCCGTCGCCGACGCGCTGTCCGCGCACGGCTTCGCCGCGCACGCCGACCAGCGCAACAACCAGCTGCGCATCGTCAACAACCACTGCCCGTTCGGCGACGTCGCCATCGAGCACCCGGTCATCTGCGCCGTCGATCGCGGCATGGTGAAGGGCATGTTGGCCGCGCTCTACGGCGACACCGACGTGAACCAATTGCAGTCGTTGCCCCAGGGCGACACCTTCTGCGCCACCTCCGTCTGAGGAGGGTGCGTCCCGTGGGTTTCACGCTGCTGCCGGCTGTTGATGTGGCCGATGGCAGGGCCGTCCGACTCGCGCAGGGCGATGCAAGCTCGGAGACTCGGCACGGTGGAGCGTTCGACGCGGCAATGGCGTGGCAGGCCGACGGAGCCGAGTGGATTCATCTCGTCGACCTCGATGCTGCGTTCGGTCGCGGCTCCAATGCCGACCTGCTCGCATCGGTGATCGCGCGCCTCGACGCGAAGGTGCAGCTGTCGGGAGGGATCGTGGACGATGTGTCCTTGGCGCAGGCGCTCTCGACCGGCTGTGCGCGGGTGGTCCTCGGCACTGCAGCTCTGGATGACCCGGCATGGTGTGCGCGGGCGGTGGACGTGCACGGCGATCGGGTCGCGGTGAGCCTCGACGTGCGTGTCGAGGGTGCGCAGCATCGTCTGGCAGCCCGCGGCTCGACTCACGACGTCGGCGACCTCTGGGAGACTCTCACCCGTCTGGATCGGGAAGGCTGCGGTCGCTACATCGTCACCGACGTGAGCAAGGACGGCATGCTGAGCGGCCCGAACATCGAGCTCTACCGAGCGCTGACGAGCGCCACCAGTGCCATGGTGATCGCCTCCGGCGGAGTCGCCGAGATCGCCGACCTGGTCGCGCTCGCAGAGCTCTCGGCGTCCGCCACGAACCTGGAGGGCGCCGTTGTCGGCACGGCGCTCTACGCCGGTCGGTTCACGCTTGCCGATGCGTTGGAAACCGTTCGTCAGGTTTGTCCGCCGAGGTGACCCTCCCGGAGCTCATCGGTACCTTGTGACACCCCTTGCGTACGATTGTTCGTATGGATGTGGAGGCGCTGCGAC
>CAZWCU010000032.1:0-25627 GCA_964632715.1 uncultured Bifidobacterium sp.
CTCCGGCAGCATCAACAGGAGGCCCTGGCTGGAGGTGAACGTGGTGGCCATCGCCCCTCGGAGCACCGCACCATGCAGCGCACCGGCGGCACCCGCCTCGCTCTGCATCTCGATGACCTCGGGGACGACGCCCCACAGGTTCGGTCGCCCCTTGGCGCTCCATTCGTCGGCGTACTCGCCCATGCCGGAAGCGGGGGTGATCGGATAGATGGCGATGACTTCGGAGAGCAGGTGAGCCACGCGTGCTACGGCTTCGTTGGCATCGACCACCTCACGTCGCAGGCTGACTGCAGTGGATTGGTCGGACACGATTCGACCCTACGGACCATCGCGGCTCGTCAACAGGGCCTTTCGGCCCGCGAATCCGGGCCATCGTCACCCTCCGGTCGCGGTCGCCGCCGCCGGCCCGAGCCAGGGCACGAAACCGACGTACAGGTTGTTGGCTGCGACTTTGTAGCCGTCCATCGTCGAATCGAAGGATCGGTACATCGCGGCCAGCCCTGCGGCCACGTCGGGCCGTTGCAGCAGCACCGACGCGGGAGCGATCTGCACCTTGATGGTGAACAGGATGGCGCCGGTCCGCGGCAGCCGGCGCAAGGTCTGGCGCTCGCTGCGCAACCAGAACGGCGACCCGTCGTCGGCGGGCTGCAACGGACCGAGCGGCTGCTGCGGCTTGGTCGTCGGCACGTGCAGCAGCGGCCACGGCTTGATCGACAGGTTGCGCCGCCACACCAACCGGTCGACCGGCATTCCGTGGAAGTAGCGATCGACCTTGCCCGCGAGATCGTCCCGGTAGTGCGCCACGGTCTCGTGCACCGAGGTGGTCGAGCGGCCGATCTTGTCGACGAGCCGCCAGATCGACGGGAAGCACACCAGTCCCCCGTCGAACCACCAGTCGCCGTCGCGCGGCACCATCAGGCACAGATCGTCGGGCACCATCGTGCCGGCGGCGGCCAGCGGGTGCGCATCGGCCGGCTCGCACGGCAGGCCGCGCTCACGGAGCCACGCCGACACCAGCTCCAACGTCTCCTCCGCCGCCGCCTCGGCCGTGGGTCGGCAGTCGAACACCACGTCTCGCTGTTCGGCCAGCAGCCGTTGCCGGAGCGCCAGCTCCTGTTCGAACGCATCGTCGATCACGAACCACGCATCGATCGACGAGGTGTGCGTGCCCATTTTCACGAACGGTGGACCGCTGTGGATGTCGAGCTCGTCGAGCCACGACGGTGCGCCGGCCCGGCCGAGGTAGACGTCGGTGTTCGGGGCATAGCGCCAGAGGTCGTCGCTGCTGAGCGCGGTCGGCACGGCCATGTGTGGAGTGTGGCGGGCGGCCGCAATGATCGCAAGCAGACAGGGTCGACGCGGGCCGAACGGCCCTAGCTGCCGCGACGGTCGGCGACGACGATGGCGATCGAGGGGGTACCGGCGCCATGCCCGACGCGTCATATCTGAGTCAGAACGACACCATCATGTGGATGGTCGAAGCGGACCCGCTGCTGCGCAGCACGATCATCGGCGTGGTGCTGCTGGAGGCAGCCCCCGAGTGGTCGCGGCTGCAGCGGCGCGTCGAACAGGCCACTCACCACGTGCCGGCCCTGCGCGACAAGGTGGTGCCGGTGCCGTTGCACCCGACCACGTTGCGGTGGGTCGACGACACCGAGTTCGACCTCTCCTACCACCTCCGCCACATCCGTCTCCCCGATGGCAGCGACGAGCAGGACCTGCTCGACTGGGCGCGCACCGCCGCGATGAGCGGGTTCGACAGCAGCCGCCCGCTGTGGGAGTTCACGCTGGTGGAGGGCGTCGGCGCGGATGACGGCGCCGCACTGGTGATGAAGGCGCACCACGTGGTCACCGACGGCATCGGGGCGGTGCAGTTGGCGGCACATCTGTTCGACTTCGAGGAGTCTCCCCCGGCCGCCGGTCGCACCCGCAAGAAGCCGGCCGACCCGACACCGCACTCCTCGCTCTCACTGCTGCGCGACGTCGTGGCACACGACCTCGAGGGCGCCGTCGACTTCGCCCGCCACCAACTCACATCGGTGGTGCCCAACCTGTTCCACGCGCTGCGCGACCCACCGCGGGCGGTACGCGAAGTCTTCGACACCGCGATGTCGATCGGGCGCATCGTCGCGCCCACCACCACGCCGAAGTCGCAGGTGATGGTGGGGCGGATGACGGCGTCGAACTACCGCACCATCGACGTGCCAACCGCTGCGATGCGTCGTGCGTCGAAGGCCGCAGGCGGACGACTCAACGACACGTTCCTCGCGGGCATCACCGCCGGCCTGTACCGCTACCACGAACGGCACGGAGCCGATGTGCACGAGCTGCGTGTTGCCATGCCCATCTCCCAACGCAACAGCGAGCACACCGAGGGCGGCAACCACGTGACGGTGATGCGCTTCACGGTGCCCGTCGACGCCGAGACACCGGCCGAACGAGTGGCTGCGATGCACCGAGCGGTCGACGTGGTGCGCCACGAACCGTCGCTCGATCACACCGAGACCATCGCCGGCTTCCTGAACCTGATGCCCAAGGGCGTGATCGGGGCAATGCTGAAGGGCGTCGATTTCCTGGCCAGCAACGTGCCCGGCGTCCCGGCGCCCATCTGGCTCGAAGGGCAGCGCGTGCGACGCTTCTACCCGTTCGGCCCGACGGCCGGCTCCGCGATGAACGTCACCCTGATGTCGTACGACGACCAGTGCTGCATCGGCGTGAACGCCGACGCCGCGGCCATCCCCGACCCCGACGTGCTCGCGGAGTGCATGCGGGAAGGCTTCGACGAGGTGCTCAGGCTGGCGAAGAACGCACGGTGAGGCTGGTCCACGCGCCGAGGAACACGCGGTCGCCATCGGCCAGTTCCGTCGGCACGCCGGGAACGAGCGACTGCGTGGCATCGCTGGGCTCGTCGCCCGCCGGCACCACGTAGGTGCCGTTGGTGGACGACAGGTCGACCACCGTCAGCATCTCACCGTTGCGCACGAACTGCGCGTGACGCCGCGACACGCCCGTGTCGGCGTCGAGCGTCAGTTCTGGGCGGACCCCGCGTGACGCCGAGGAACGTCCGATGAGCGCGGTGTGGCTGGTGAGCGGCACGGTGCTCGAGGAAGCCGGCGGGCACGGCGCGTCGGCGAGCGCGCCCTTGAGATCGAACCACGCCGGGCTCACCTCCACCACCACGATCCAGTTGACGCTGAGGTCGACGTGCGGCTCGGCGGGCGACGCGGGCTCTGCCGGCGCGCTGGGCGGCGCCTGGCCGGTGGTGAAGTCGTAGCCGCACACTTCACAGAACAGCGCGTCGGACGGGTTCTGCTCGGAGCAGTGCGGGCACGCCACCGGCGGCGACGAACTGCCCGGCGCGACGGCCGGAACCGCTGGAGGTGCCACGACCGGTGCGGCGCTGCCGATCTTGGCACCGCACGTGTCGCACCACTCCGGGTCCGCGCTCTGATGGCCGCTGGGGCACTCGACGGTGCTCATGGTTCGCGCCGGATGCGGGTGGTCTTCGTGCTGCGGGTGTCGAGCGCCATCTCGTCGGTCTTCTCCACGTGCTGCTTCAGCCGCACGGTGCCCGTGTCCGCGTCGACCACGTCGACCACCTTCTCCAACAGCCGGGTGGTGTTCTCGTTGCCACTGTCGTGGGCGATCTTGGCGGCTTCACCGAGCAGCACGGTGGCCGTACGATCGTCGCCGGCCGCCTTGGCCGCCAGGCCCTTCTGGATGGTGTCGGCCAGCTTCACCTGACCGGTGTAGTGCGCGACGGCGGGGTCGATGCGCGTGGTGAGTTGAGTGTCGGTGGTCCAGACCGCCTTCACCAGCGACTTGGCACGAACCTCGTCGTCGACCACCAGCTCCACGCGAGCCGCGAGCCGCTCGTTGCCCACACCGGCCACCGGCACGCGCACCGCGACGTGGTAGTCGCGAGACTCGTCGCTCCACGCTCCCGTGGGGAACTCGCGCACCAGCGGCGCCGTCTGTACGCCCCGCGCCGTGAGATCTTCGACCGTGGGCGCGACCTGGCGGACGAACAGCACTTCGCTGCCCTGCGGGGTCCAGATGCGCAGTCGCGCGTCGGCGACGCCGCGGTTCATCGACTCGCGCATCATCGCTTCGAAGTCGGCCTCCAGGTCTTCCGGCTTGGCGACGATGTCGACCGTTCCCATCAGCGCCGTCGCGATCTCGCGGAGCTCGTCGACCACCCAGTCCTGCCCGATGCCGCGGCAGTCGCATTGGAAACGCCCACGTGCGGCCTCGAGTGCGAGCGGCAACGCCGACTCGGGCTCGCCCTCGATCTTGCCGTCGGTGAGCAGGATGGCGTGCCGCTGCGCTGCGCTCACCTGCGCGAAGAGCTCGGTGGCCGCCTGGATCCACGAGCCGATGGCGGTGGCGCCGCCGCTGCGCAGCCGCTCGACCGCCTGCTGCGCATCGGCGCGGGTGACGCTGGTCATCTTGGCCATTCCCGGATGCGGCGGATACACCATCTGCGCCACGCTGTGACCGCTGATGACCGCAAACCAGGTGCCGTCGACGATCTCGTCGACTGCCACCCGCGCTGCACGACGAGCGGCCGCGATCTTGGTGGGCGGCATGTCCATCGACCCCGACGTGTCGACGATGATGATCTCGGCGGCATCGCCGACCTCGCCCGCCTTGCCGGCACCCGTGCAGGTGACCGACACCACCGCGTGCGCGTCGGTGGCACCATCGGCCAGGTACTCGTTCTGGAACACGTCTGCAGTGAACTCGGCCATCTGGAACCCTCCGTCGGTCAGCGTAGTGATGGCTCGTGTCGCGCGAGCGCCGCGGTGATGTTGTCGTGTCCACCCTGTTCGTTCGCCCAGCGCACGAGCGCTGCGGCCAACGCGACCGGCGTGGTGTGGCCCGCAGCGAGCTGGTCGTCGACCAACGCGCGGACCGCGGCGGGTGGCGATGCGTAGTTCCAGAGCCCGTCGCTGCACACGAGCAGCCAGCCGGGCTCGCCGAGCTCGCGGCTGTTGGTCTCCGCGGTGGGGTCGACCGAATCGGCGCCCAACCAGCGGGTGATGGTGTGGAACGTGGAATCGGCCTCGGCCTCCGCCTGGCTCATGCCGCCCTGCATCATCTCGGTGCCCAACGAGTGGTCGAGCGTCAACGCCACGGCCGGTGCGCCGTCGGGCAGCCAGTAGGCGCGGGAATCGCCGCACCAGCCGACGGTGACCACGTCGTGGTGCAGCACCGCCGCGACGAACGTGCACGACGGCGGCTCGACCGGGTTGCCCAACGATCGAGCGACACCGATGGTGGACGCGTTCGCCGTTGCAGCGGAACGGGTGATGGCGGCGCTCCAGTGCGACACGACCGCGGCGACGCCCGAGGACGACGGCAGTGGTGTGCTCACGAGTGCCGCACACGCCTCGCGGGCCGCGGCGAGCGCGGCGCGGTCGCTGTCGGGTGCGGAGGTGACCCCGTCGCACACGACGAGCACTGCGAGCGAGCGATCAGGCATGCCGGCGAGCGCCATCGCGTCTTCGTTGCGGGCGTGCGCGATGCCCCTGTCGCAGACACCGCCCACCCAGTCGACCGGCGACTCGCGGAAGTGATCGCGAGGTGATGGTGCCTTCTTGCCGCACAGCGAGCAGAAGCCGTCGTCGAGCACGTCGCCACCGCACTCGATGCAGGAATCGGCCACGCCGGGTGCCGGCGAGAAGGTCGTGCCGGAGACGGGCAGCTCCATCGGCAGCGTGTCGTCGTCGGCGCCCGCGGGTGCGCCGGCGCCGGCCGACACGGGTGAACCGCACGACTCGCAGAACGCGTCGCCGGGCACGACGGCCTCGGCACACGCCGGGCAGCGCACGATGTCGGCGGCAGCGTCGGTCATACGAGCGACCGTGGCCGCACGGCGTTCGCCTGGTCGACCAGTTGCTCGCGGGTTTCTGGGTTGTCGGTGAGCCGCGCGGCGTCGCGGTACGCCCGCTCGAGCGCGGTGCGCAACGACAGCTCGTCGGCCGGCACGTTGCCCACCCGCGTGGTGGGCGACGGACCGTTCGCGCGGACGTGCTGCAGCGCGCTGTCGAGGATGCGGATGCGCAGGTCGGCGCGATCCGCAGGTTGCATGCTCGCCTGCTCGAGCTCGGCCGAGGCGCGCCCCAGATCGTCGAGCGCACGCGCCGGTTCGAGCGCTGCGGCGAGGAGCTGCGCACGTGCACGTCGAGCGTCGCCGTAGGCACGGCTCGTCGCCGGGATGCGGTCGAGTGCGTGCAGCGCCGCGTCGCGCTGCCCCGCCTGCGCGGCGAGGCGAGCGAGGCCGAACTGCCCGGCTGCCACGTAGGCCGCGTCGGAGCGGGCACAGGTGGCGTAGAGACGCTCCGCCTCGGCGGCCTCGCCGGCGAGCTCGCATGCCGTGGCCAACGCCAGCTTCGGTGCCAGCTCGCCGGGCAGCTGCCCGTAGACGGCGTTGAACGCTGCCACTGCGGCCGCCGGGTCGCCGTCGCTCAGCGCTGCCAGGCCCTGCAGCCACACGCCGCGCCACTCCCACGGATCCGTCTCCAGGATGCGATGCGCGGTCTGCAACGTCGCGTCGGAGCGCCCCGCGCGCAGCGCGGCGTCGGCCTGTTCGGCCAGCACCGCCACCGTCTGCTCGGGCGCGCCCTGCAGCGCCGCCAGCCGGCTCTCCGGGTCGTCGGCGGTGACGCTCGCCAGCCACGACGCCATCGGGTCGCGCCGGTCGATCACGAGGCGCGGCAGGTCGCGCCAGCCGAGCGTGTCGGCGGTGGCGGCCGGCTGGTCGAACAGCAGCGAGGGCGTGCTGCGGGTGACCGCACCGGTGGCCGCGGCAGCGGTGACTTCGCGCAGCACTCCGAACAGCTGCTCGCGCATCTCCTCCGCCGTCTGGAAGCGGTCCTCCGGCCGAGCTGCGGTGCCCTTCTGCAGCCACCGGTACAGCGAGTCGAACTGCGCGAACAGCGGCACCTCGTCGGCGGCGGGCAGCGTGGTCTCGTACTGCGACTGATAGCCGCGGAACTCGAAGACCAGCACCGCCAGCGTGCGCGCCACCGTGAACAGGTCGCTCGCCACGGTGGTGCCGTCGCGGGCCACCTCCGGCGCCTGGAACCCGACGGTGCCGTAGATGGGTGACTGGTCGTCGTCGACCCGGCGCACACCGCCGAGGTCGATGAGCTTCATGCTGTCGCCGACCTGGATGAGGTTGGCGGGCTTGAAGTCGCAGTACAGCAGCCCGAGCGTGTGCAGGTAGCTGAACGCCGGCAGGATCTCCACGACGTACGCGATCGCCTGGTCGACCGGGATCGGCGAGTACGCGCCGGTGGCCTTCATGCGATCCTTCAGCAGGTTGTTCAGCGAGCGTCCGCCGACGTACTCCATCACGATGTAGCTGTTGCCGTCGGGCGAGGTGACGAAGTTGTAGATCTCGACGATGAGCGGGTGTTCCACTTCGGCGAGGAACTGCTTCTCGGCCACGGCCGCGCGAGAAGCGTCGGGGTCGCCGGAGTTGAGCAGGCCCTTCAGCACCACCCAGCGATCGTTCACGTTCCGGTCGCGTGCGAGGTAGATCCAGCCCATTCCACCGTGCGCGAGACAGCCGATCACTTCGTACTGCCCGCCCAGCAGGTTGCCCGCCACCAGGGTGGGCTCGAAGTTGAACGGCGTGCGGCACTTGGCGCAGAAGCCCTTCGTGCGGCCGGGCGAACCCTCACGGGAACGGCCGACCTGTGCCTGGCAGACGCTGCAGTAGCGCTTGTCCTCGGAGACCACGGGTGGGCTCATCAGGCTCTGGCGCGGGTCCACCTCGGCGATCGGCGGCACGTGCGTGAGGCCCGCACCCAGGCGCGACTGGTTGGTCGAGGCACCGAGCCGACGTGTGGGTCGCGAGCCGCTGGTGTTGCGGGCCGAACCGATGGGCGCACTGCCCAGACGGCTGCTGCCCGTGGACGAACGGGCGCTGGCGGGCGAGGCGGCCTCGGCGACGGCAGCGGCCGGCGGCACGGCAGCCGAGGCTGCGGCCAGGCCGCACACGTCGCAGTAGCCGTCGGCGATGGTGCCGGTGCACCCGGGTTGCACACACTTCATCGGGGAGTTCCCTTCAGGATCTCGGTGTTGACCGCGGTCACGTACTGATCGACGAGTGTGGCACCGGCGTCGACATCGCAGGGAGCGGCCCACAGCACGGCCTTCGCCCGCTGGTAGAGCGAGTCGATGTCGGTGGACTCCATCAGCCCGGCCGCGGACGCCTTGTCGGCGAACGCCTGCAGCAGCCCGCGCAGCTCGTCGCGGCGACGGAGCGGTTGTTGGAAGCGGCGCTCGGCTTCGGCGAGCGCGGCGGCGATGCGATCGACCTTGGTGAGCACGGGCGTGATGCGCCCACGGACCGCCGACCACGGCAGGCCGACGAGGCCGGTGGGCGACAGTGCGGTCGCCAGGTCGCCGTCGCCGGCGAGCTCGGTTCGGAACGCCTCGACGGAGGGCACTGCCAGCGGCGGCGGGTGCAACACCTTCTCGCGACAACGTGCCGCCAGTTCGCGAACCGTCGCCTCGTCGTGGCCCAACGCCTCCAACCGATCCGCTACCGAGCCCCAGCGCTGCAACAGCGAGGAACGCTCCGCGTCGGCGGCTTCCAGGCTCGTGCGCACCGCCTTCGCCTCGCGGGCCACCTCGGCGAGATCGCTGCGGGCAGCGAGCGCCGCGCGCAGTTGGGCGACGTGGTTCACCTGCATCCCCAGCTCGGCGGCGAGACGAGCCGCCACCGCGAGATCGGTGTCGGCCTGATGCACCACACCCGCCTCCGCGCGCTGTTGCTGCTCGCGACCCGCGACGCTGTGCTCCACGCGCTGGACGACGGCGTCGAGCAGCGTCGCCGCGTCGCTGAGGCTGTTGCCGACCACGCGACCCAGGTCGTCGTGGATCGGCTGCGCGGCGAGGCCCGACGCGGTGGCTCGCTCGGTGCTCGCGGTGGCGCCGATCTGTTCGATCCGATCCGCTATCGCCTTGCGCGCCACGAATGCAGCGGCGAGATCGGCCTCGTCGTCGCGGCTCCCGGCCGAACGCACGCGCTCCTCCAACGACAGCAGCGCATCGGTGCGAGCGGACAGCCACTCGTTCCAGTCGGCGAGCAGCCGGGTGAGGTCGGCGGCTGAAGGAGTTGTCACGGCAGCGGTCGATCGTGCAGTTGTTCGGGCGCGGGTGGTGCCTCCGCCGCCAGCAACGGCACGAGCCACTTCTCGTAGAGCGACTCCCAGCGACCGTCGTCGACCATCTCGACCAGCACCGCGTTGACGAAGCGGACGAACTCGACACGGTCGGCCGCGATGCCCAGTCCATAGGGCTCCTCGGTGAACTGCTCGCCCACCACCACCGTGGCAGGGTCCTGCACGGCGAGACCGGCGAGCACAGTGTCGTCGCCGGTGATGGCGGCGACCGCACCCTGCTGCAGCAGCACGAGACAATCACTGATGTCGACGACCGTGACGGCCTCGACCTCCGAGTACAGCGCCAGCGCCTCCTGATTGGTGCTGCCATCGGGCACGCACACCGATGCGCCGGCAGCGGCGAGCGAGTCGATGCCGTCGAACGGCGAACCCTTCAGCACGAGCACACGCTGACCGGCCCGGAAGTACTCGGCAGAGAACGCGATCTGCTTCCAGCGCGTGCAGTTGATGGTCATCGTGTGCGCGACCACGTCGACCTCGCCGCTCTGCAGCTTCGGGATGCGGTCGCGGTACGGGATGGCGACGAACTCGATATGGCTGCCGATGGTGGTCTGGTCGCCGCCGAAGATGGCCAGAGCGACCTGCGTGAGCACGTCGATGTCGAAGCCTTCGTACGCGAGCCGGCCCTCCGCGTTGCCGGCCACGTACTCCAGGTTGCGTGCACCGAACAGCAACGTGTCGGCCGAGATGCCCACGCGGAGCGTGCCCCGTTCGAGGATCTCCTGCAGCGTCTCGTCGTCGAAGGGCCCCTCGGGAGACGGCAGTGAGTCGAGCGGCGCGTACGAGCTCACCGGATCGTTGGCTGCGGCCTCTTCGGCCGTGCAGGCCGGATAGCTGACGGAGTTGTCGTCGGGCGGCACCACCGAGCCGGCGACGGCGTCGGGCAGGCGGCCGCCGCCCGCGCAACCGGCGCACAGCAGTGCGGCCGACAGCGTCGCGCCCAGGCGGCGGCGAGTCGGTCGGGTCATCGGTACTCCCTCAGCCGTTGGCCGTATCCCAGCAGCGCGAGCACGGCGATGCCCAGCCCGCCGACGAACACGAACACTCGCAACGTCGACAGTCCATCGCTGCTGGAGGCCAGCGCCGACACTGCTCGATCGGTGTACTCGTCGGCGGCGGCCTGGCTGCTCACCGCGAACGCGTCGAACGCGGCGTTGGCATCGCCGAGGCTGAGCGCGACCGCGGCATCCCAGTCCCCCTCGTCGTTGTCGAGCGCCCGCATCTCCTCGAAACGCCCCGCATAGACCGAGAACAGCTCACCCAACTCGCAGTCGTCCGTCCGATCGCACAGCCGCTGCAGCGCGGTGTCGGCATCGGCGCGAGCGGTGTCCCAGTTGACTTCGTTGGACTGTGCGTTCCCACGGTTGATGAGGGTGAAGAACTCCTGCGAATGCGCGTCGAACGCCGCCGACCGCGCCTGCGCGACGAGGTCGGCCGACTGCAACGGGTCGCGAGTGGCTGCCTCCGCATCGGACATCGAACCTGCCTGCGACGATCCGCCGAACACCAGGAGCACGAGCAGCAGCAGTCCGCCCCCCGCCACCGGCACGTTGACGACGCGGCGGAAGCGTGCGGTCATCCAGGCGCTGCCGGCGATGATGACGAGCAGCAGCGGCCAGCCGACGAGGTGCAGCCACGCACCGGCCTTGTCGGCGCGATCGAGGTTGTCGTTCACCTGGTCGCGCAGCGACACCTGCACCTCGCGCAGCACCACCACCATGTCGGCGGCCAGCGCGTTGGCGTTGCGGAGGTACGCCGCACCGACCGGGTAGCCCTGACGGTTGTTGGCGCGGGCCTGCTCGACGAGGCCCGAGTACTCGCCCAGCGAGGCCGACACACCGGCGAGCAACGCGGCATCGGCGGGGAGCACGCGGTTCCCCACGGCGACCAGGCCGGTGCTCACCAGCTGCAGCTCCTGCACGTACTGCGCACGCTTCGCAGGGTCCTCGGAGCCGCGCAGGTAGTTCTCACTGGCGAGCGCATCGGCGCGCACCAACGAGACCTGCACGTCCTGCACGTCGATGAGCTGCTGGGCCGCGTCGGTGGTGGCCGACAATGCTGCGTCGCGCCGGCCGACGCCGAACGCGCCCAGCACGGCGAACAGCACGGCCAGGATCGCGGTGACCACCATCAGCACCCGGAGGCGCGACGGCGTGCTGCCACCGGTCGCGAGGGTGCGGAGGAAGTGACCGGCAGGGGTGGTGACGGGCGGGGCGACGGGTGTGGTGCCGCTCCTCTGTGTTGCTGCCACCGCACCTCCCTCACCCGTCGACGGCTCGTCGGCGCATCCTACGTGGCTCACGAGGTCGTGAGTCGGTCGCCGACATGAGTACCGTCGGGCGCATGCCGAAGGCGTTCCTGCACCCGTTTGCCAAGCCCACCCGCGAGTCGTTCGTGCCCATCGTCCGTGGTCAGGGCGCGCTGCTCTACACCGCTGACGGCAAGGAGCTCGTCGATGGCATGGCCAGCCTCTGGTACTGCGCCATCGGCCACGGTCGCCAGGAGATGGCCGACGCCATCTCACAGCAGGCGTCCACCCTGGCCGCGTACTCGTGCTTCGATCCGTTCACCACCGAGCCGTCCGAGCAGCTCGCCGAGCTGCTGCGCGAGATCGGGCCGATTCCCGGCGCACGCGTGTTCTTCACCGGCTCCGGCAGCGAGTCCATCGACACCGCGATGAAGCTGGCCCGCATCGCGCACGTGCAGGCCGGCGAGGGCCAGCGCAAGCTCATCATCTCCCGCAACCGCGGCTACCACGGCACCGCGTACGGCGGCACCAGCGCGCAGGGCATCGCCCCCAACCGCGAGCACTTCGGCCCGTTCGTCGACGACGTGGTGCAGGTGCCCGCCGACGACGTCGAGGCACTCGCCACGCTGATGGCGCAGCGCGGCAACGAAGTGGCGGCCATCATCGTCGAGCCGGTGCAGGGCGCGGGCGGCATCTTCCCTGCCGAGGAGGGCTACCTGGAGAGCGTGCGCCGGTTGTGCGACCAGCACGGCGCGTACCTGGTGTTCGACGAGGTCATCACCGGGTTCGGCCGACTCGGTTCGTGGTTCGCCGCGCATCACTACGGCGTCACCCCCGACCTGGTCACGTTCGCGAAGGCCGTCACGTCGGGCTACCAACCGCTCGGCGGCGTGTTCGTCGGCCCGCGGCCCACGGCGGCGCTCGAGTCCGACGACACCTTCATCCTGCGTCACGGTTTCACCTACTCCGGTCACGCCACTGCGTGCGCCGCCGGACTGAAGAACCTCGAGATCATGCAGCGCGAAGGGCTGGTCGCGCGCGCCCTGCACATGGGCGACCGGCTGTCGTCGGGGCTGCAGGCGCTTGCCGACGACGGCAGCATCCACCACGTGCGCGGACTCGGCGGCATGTGGGCCGCGGGTTTGCACCCCGAGCAGAACGCGATGGCGATGCGCGACATCATGTTCGACCAGGGCGTGGTCTGCCGCGCCCTCAACGCCGACTCGCTGCTATTCTGCCCGCCGCTGGTCACCACCGACGAGCAGATCGACCGCATCGTCGACGCGGTCGCCGTCGCTGCCCGCTGACGCTCGGGCTTGCGCTTCTGGGTCTGAATCGTCCCAATCCTGCTTCTGGGTCTGAATCGTCCCGGCTTCCGAGACGATTCAGCCCCAGATGCGGCTCGGAACTGCTGATCCGAGCGGACACGCTGAGGGCACGCCGGGAACGACGGCGGCGGGGCGACTGTGCTTACATCGTCGCCATGACAGGAACGACGGACTGATGGGCGCACTCGACGGGCAGCACGTACTGGTCACCGGAGGCGCCAGCGGCATCGGCAAGGCGTGCGTGGCTCGCTACCGCGCGGAGGGCGCCACGGTGTTCGTGGCCGACCTGCACCCGCGGTCCAGCGACGAGTTGGAGCTCGACGTCAGCGACTCCGCTGCCTGGGCCGCCCTGATCGAGTCGCTGCCGCCGCTCGACGTGGTGCATCTCAACGCCGGCATCACCACGCCCGGCCGCGAACCGCGCGACACGCCGGTCGCGCCGCTCAGCGATGTCACGGACGACGCCTATCGCGCCATCATGGGCGCGAACCTCGACGGCGTGTTCTTCGGCGCCCGGGCGGTGCTGCCCGGCATGATCGAACGCGGCAGCGGCCACATCATGGTCACCGCGTCCATGGCGGGTCTCGGCGGGATGCCCGGCGACATCGCGTACACCGCCACCAAGCATGCAGTGGTCGGGTTCGTGAAGTCGCTGGGCGCGACGCTCGTGCAATCCGGCGACTCCGGCGTGTGCGTGAGCGCGCTGTGCCCCGGCTTCGTCGACACGCCGCTCGTGCCTACCGAAGCGCAGTCGTTCATCAAGGAGATGGGGATGCCCGTGATCGACCCGGCTCGGGTCGCTGAAGCGGCGATGCAGGCGATCGCCGCGCACTCGCACGGCTCGCAGTGGATCGTGTGGGGCGACATCATCCGCGAGCACGTGGCGTCGCCGATCGAGCTGAGCTGACCGTGACCGCCGTCGAGTTCAACCCGTTCGACCCAGCCTTCCGTGCGAATCCGTACCCCACCTACGCGGCGCTGCGGTCGACCGACCCGGTGCACCAGTCGGCGTTCGGGTTCACCGTGCTCACCCGCTACGACGACGTGGCTCGCACGCTGCGCGGCAGCGAGTTCGCGCGCGACATCGAGGCACACGTCAACGAGCGGCCCGACGACCCGCGCCGGGCGCGCCGAGAGCGGCAACGCCAGCGGATCGAGGACGGCACCGTGGCGAAGTCGATCCTCAACCTCGACCCGCCCGACCACACTCGCATCCGCCGGCTCGCCTCGCTGGCGTTCACCCCGTCGGCCATCGAACGACTGCGCCCGAGGGTGCAGCAGCTGGTCGACGACGTGCTCGATCGCGCCGCCGACCGGGGCACCATCGAGCTGGTCGAGGATCTCGCGTTCCCCGTGCCGTTCCAGGTGATCAGCGACCTGCTCGACCTGCCCACCGACAGCAGCGACGAGATCCGCGACTGGTCGCAGACCCTCACTGCGTCGTTGGAGCCCACTGCCGACGAGGCCGTGCTCGACGCCACGGAAGTTGCCGCACTGCAAATGGGCGAGTACCTCGGCGGCATCATCGAGCAACGCCGCCGCAACCCCGGCGACGACCTGCTGTCGGCGCTGATCCAGGCCGAGGAGCAGGGCGACCGGCTCTCCCCCGCCGAGCTGCTGTCGTTCGTGATCCTGCTCTACGTGGCCGGCCACGAGACCACCGTCAACCTCATCGGCAACGGCACGCTGGCGCTGCTGCGCAACCCTGATGAGATGCGCCGCTGGGCCGCCGACCCGTCGCTCGACCCCGGCGCGATCGACGAGCTGCTGCGCTTCGACGGTCCGGTGCAGCAGACGGTGCGAGTGCCGATGGTCGACGTGACCTACCCCGGACTCGACGGGAACGACGTGGTGGTGTCGAAGGGCACGATGGTGATGACCGTGCTCGGCTCCGCGAGCCATGATCCGAGCGTGTTCGACGAACCGGAGTCGCTGCGCCTCGATCGCCCCAACGCCAACCGGCACCTCGGCTTCGCTGCCGGGGTGCACTACTGCCTGGGCGCGTCGCTGGCCAAGCTGGAGGCGAGCGTGGCGATCACGTCGCTGATCCGTCGCTTCCCGGCGCTCGAGCTCGCCGGCGAACCCAACTGGCGCGATCGACTCACCATCCGCGGCGTCGACCACCTTCCGTTGTCGGTGCGCTGACCCAGCCGAGCACCGGCCGTTGATGAGAACCTCCTCATCAACTTCTCATCCTGCGCCCACGACGGACGATGATGCTCACATCGTGTTGACCCGACTCCTGCGCGCGACGCCCCAGATCGTGCTGTTCGTGGCCGCGGCCGCGCTCGGCCTCGGTGCCGTCGCCGTGGTGCGGGCCACCACCGTGAGCACCCCTCCTCCGGTGGCGCCGATCGTGCTGTCGACCACCGTGCCGAACTCGCCGAACGACACGTCGCCGACCACCACGTCCACGACCGACCCACCCTCGATCGACACCGTCGTCGCGCCGACCACGCCCACGGTGCCGGTCGTCGTCCCTGCGCCGCCAGCGGTGCAACCGCCACCCGCCGCGCCGGCACCCGCTCCCGGCCCACCGGGCGGCGACGATGACGATGGGGATGATGACGACGACGACGGCGACGACGACGGCGACGGAGACGACGACGGCGGGGACGACGGCGATGACTGAGCCGGCCGACCGTCGACCACTGGCGCACCGTGTGCGACGAGCGCTCACCGGCATCCGCACGCGGGTGGTGCTCGCGTCGATCGCGCTGCTCCTCGCGGCCCTCACCGCCTCGGTGCTGGCGACGCGTCAGCTGCTGCTGGTAGGAGTGATCGAGCAGGCCGACCGCGACACCACTCAGGAGGCCGAGGAGCTGCGAGCACTCGCGGGCGGCAACGACCCCGACACCGGCCGGCCGTTCGGCAACGACGCGGAGGCGGTGTTCGACACGTTCCTGTCCCGCAACGTCCCGGCCCGCGACGAGGCCTTCTACGCGTTCGTCGACGGGCGGCCGTACCTCACCTCCTTCAACGCGCCGGACTGGGTGTTCGACGATGCCGCCGTCATCGACCGGTGGAGCAACTCGTCCTCTCCGGCGCGCGGTGCGACGGGCACGGGCAGTACCGAGATCCGGTACCTGGTGGTGCCGGTGGAGAGCGACGACGGGACCGTGCTGGGCACGTTCGTGATCGCGATCTTCCCGGAGGCGGATCGCGCCGAGGTGTCGCGGATCGTGCGCACCATCCTCATCATCGCCTTCACCGTGCTCGGGCTGTCGTCGATCGCTGCGTGGTCGCTGGCCGGCCGGGTGCTGCGCCCCGTACGCGCGCTCACCGGCGCGGCACGGATCACCGATGCGAACGATCTCACCAAGCGCATCCCTGTGGACGGCAACGACGAACTGGCCGAGCTCGGCTCCACGTTCAACGGGATGCTCGACCGGCTGGACGAATCGTTCCGCTCACAGCGCGCGTTCCTCGACGACGTCGCGCACGAGTTGCGCACCCCCATCACGATCGTGCGTGGTCACCTGGAGATGATGGACGACGACCCGGTCGACCAGCAGGCGACGGTGCGGCTGGTCACCGACGAGCTGCATCGCATGGCGCGCTACGTGGACGACCTGCTGGTGGTCGCCTAGGCGGCGCAACCCGACTTCCTGCACCTCGAACTGGTCGACATCAACGAACTGATCGACGGGGCGTACCAGCGCGCTCGCGGTCTCGGCGACCGAGAGTGGACCCTGGGCGCCTCGCCGCCCTCGGCCACCGTGCTCACCGAGGCCGACGCCGACCGGCTGCTGCAAGCCCTGCTCGCGCTCGCCGACAACGCACGGCAGCACACCTCCCCCGGCGGCGTGATCACCCTCGGCGCCGACGCCACCGACGACGAGGTTCGTCTGTGGGTGACCGACGACGGTCCAGGGGTTCCCGACGAGGAACGCGAGCGGATCTTCCGGCGGTTCTCCCGCGGCGCGTCGAGCGAGGGTCGGCCGGAAGGCACCGGCCTCGGGCTCCCCATCGTCGCCGCCATCGCCCGCGCCCACTACGGCCGCGTGGAACTCGACAGCCAAGTGGGACACGGCGCCACGTTCCGCATCGTGCTGCCGCGCTCCATCCTCCAGGAGGACTCACCATGACACGGATCTTGATCGCCGAGGACGAGGAACGCATCGTGTCGTTCCTGGAGAAGGGCTTGCGTGCGGCCGGCTACACGACGCTCGCGGTGAGCGACGGCATCGACGCGCTGTCGCTGGCACGCGACTACAGCTTCGACCTGCTGATCCTCGACCTCGGCCTGCCCGGCATCGCCGGACAGGAGGTGCTGCAGCGGATGCGGTCGCGTGGCGAGCAGATGCCGGTGATCATCCTCACCGCACGCGCCGGCGTCGACGACGCGGTTCGGGGCTTCGAGGGTGGCGCCGACGACTACGTGGTCAAGCCGTTCCGTTTCGAGGAGCTGCTCGCACGAGTGCGAGTGCGGCTGCGCGGCGCGCCGGCCGCGGAGTCGGCCGTGCTGCGCGCCGGCGAGGTGACGCTCGACCTGCGAACACGCCGAGCAGCTGTCGGCGAGCGAATGGTCGAGCTCACCGCACGCGAGTTCGCATTGCTGGAGAACCTGCTGCGCCATGCCGGCCAGGTGCTCAGTCGCGAGCAGCTGCTGAGTCACGTGTGGGGGTACGACTTCGACCCGAGCTCGAACGTGGTCGACGTGTACGTCCGCTACCTGCGCAAGAAGCTCGGCGCCGACGTGGTGGAGACCGTGCGCGGCATGGGGTACCGCCTCCGATCGGATCGATGAGAGGTCTCTCGCCTCGTTCTCATCTGGTTCTCATCGAACGGGCGCACCGTGTGTGCCATGGCCCACGACTCCGTGCTGCACGACGATCCGTTGCTGCCGGTCGCCCCTTACCTCACCGGGCCGCACGGCGCCGACGCGCTGGTGCCGGCCGTCCAGGCTGCCGGTGGCGAGCTGCTCTCCGCATCGCCGCGCCAGGTGGTCTACCGCCCCGGCCGCGACCTGGTGGTGATGTTCGCGACCTCGATCTCGTGGCATGGCGCCGCACCCGTCGAGGAGACGCTGATCGCCGGCAGCTCGCGGCGGTCGCCGCTGCCGGGCACGGTGACGGTGCAGGCCGACGACCTGCAGGTGCAGGTGTGGCGCTACCCGTTCGACCCGGCACTGCCGGGCCTCGCCGATGCCGTCACGGTCGAGCGCGCCGCGGCACTGCTGGGCGTGCCCACCGACGGACTCGAACTGACTGTCGTCTCGTTCCGCCCCTGCCGTCGCGCGGTCGTGCGCGCCCGTCGACGTGATGCCGACGACCTGTACCTGAAGGCGGTGCCGCCGGCCGAGTACGACGGGCTCGTCGCTCGCCATCGCGCGCTCCACACCGCCGAACTCAACGTGCCGGTGATCACGCACCTCGCGCCTGCGTCGAGCGTGGTGGCCACGCTCGCACTGCCCGGGCGTGACCTGCGCGAGGCCGTCGTCGCAGGCGGCCGTGCACTGCCGACGGCCGCACAGATCCTCGCGGTGACCGAGCAGTTCAGCCAGGTGACGATCGATGGCGCGTCACCGGTGGTCACACTCGCCGCAGCGGCGCCGCGCCATGCGGCGATGCTGCGGTTGGTGCTGCCCGACAGCGCGCCCCTGCTCGAGCACCTCCTCGCCGCGATCGTCGACGACGGTCCGGCGCTGCCGCAACGGACGATCCACGGCGACCTGCACGACGCGCAGTTGCGCATCGACGGCGAGGGCCGCGTCGTGGGCGTGCTCGACGTCGACGGCGCCGGCCCCGGCGACCCCCTCGATGATCCGGCCCGGCTGACGGCTCATCTGTTCGCGCTCTCGGTGCTCGGCAGCGGGCACGCCCCGGACGGCGGCGACGCACGACGCTACGCCGCCCGGCTCCGCGCCGACTTCCGCGAACTGGTCACCGACGGCGCCGGCTTCGACCGGCGAGTGGCTGCTGCACTGATCGGCCTCGCCACCGGCCCCTACCGCTCGCAGACCGACGGCTGGCAGCACGCCACGCACGAGGTGCTGCACCTCGCCGAGCGCATCGCTGCGCACCTACCGACCGACGACTTCCAGGATGAGAAGGATCTCAGCGTCGCCTCATCGGCCTCACATGCCGGTTTGGTCCAATGACTGCACACCCGCACGGAGCGCACAGCGCTCACGACGAAAGGAACACTCACATGAGCAACACCCCGAACCGCCCGAAGCGTCCCCACTGGCGCATCGCCACCACCGGTGCTGTTGCCGGTGTCGTCCTCGGTGGCTTCGCCTTCGCCGACGCATCCGGCGGACTCCCCGCCCCCGTGGTGCCCGACGTGCAGCTGCAGTCCGCCGGCGTGCTCGGCTCGCCGACGGTGGTCACCACCACGGTGCTCCCACAGCCCGGTGTGAACGCCGTGTCGCTCTCGGTCGATCCGACCACGACCGTCGACACCACCGTGGCGCCGACCACGCCCAGCGTCGCACCGCCGGCTCCGATCGCACCGTCGGTGTCGATCGCCAGCCCGGCCTCCATCGGCAGCGTGGCCTCGGTGGCCAGTCCCGCATCCGTCGCCAGCCCGGCATCGGCCGCCAGCCCGGTGTCCGTCGCCAGCCCGGTGTCCGTCGCCAGCCCGGCCTCGGTGGCCAGCCCGGCGAGCACGGCATCGGTCGACAGCGTCGACTGATCCGCACGCCCAGCACGTCCGTCGGAGGCACCGCTCACGCGGTGCCTTCGGCGCGTCTGCGGGTCAGTCGTGGGCGAGCAGCTGGATGAGGCTGCTGGTGTCCCAGCGCTTCCCGCCGCGGGCGATGATCTGCGCGTAGAACTGGTCGATGAGCGCCGTGACCGGCAGGCGGGCTCCGATGCGATTCGCTTCGTCGAGCACGATGCCGAGGTCCTTGCGCATCCACTCCACCGCGAAGCCGAAGTCGAACTCGTCGTTCACCATCGTGCGGCCGCGGTTCTCGAGCTGCCAGCTCTGCGCTGCGCCGTACTTGACGACCTCGGTGACCTGCTCGGGGTCGAGCCCGGCCTTCACTGCGAAGTTGAGGCCTTCGGCCAGGCCCTGCACGATGCCGGCGATGAGGATCTGGTTGACCATCTTGGTGAGCTGCCCCGAGCCGGCGGTACCCATCAACGCGCTCGCCTTCGCATACGCACCCATCACCGGCTTTGCGAGCTCGTAGAATGCTTCGTCGTCGGCGCCGCACATGATGGTGAGCTGGCCGTTCTCGGCGCCCGCCTGGCCGCCCGACACCGGTGCGTCGACGAACCCGACACCGAACTCCGCGGCCGCCTCGGCGAGCTCCTTGGCCACTTCGGCGGAGTCGGTGGTGTGGTCCACCAGCACCGCACCCGCGCCGGCGCCGGCCAGCGCACCGTCGGGTCCGTAGACCACGTCGCGCACGTCGTTGTCGTTGCCGACGCACAGGAACACGAACTCCGCGCCCTCGGCGGCCTCCCGCGGCGTGGGTGCCGCGCGGTTGCCGTAGAGCGCCACCCAGGCCAACGCCTTCGCCGGCGTGCGGTTGTACACGGTGACCTGGTGGCCGGCACTCGCGAGATGGCGGGCCATCGGTGTGCCCATCACACCGAGGCCGATGAAGGCGACTGAACTCATGCCGACAGTCTTGCCGGTCACGAAGGCACGATCTGCACAGGCGCCGTCAACCCCTTGCCAGCATGCACCCCAGGCCGGCGAGCGTGGCCGTGGCGGTGGTGCTCGCCCAGAACGCGGGAGTACGGTCCAGTTCGCTCTCGTACTGCGTGTAACCGGGCTCGAGGCCGTCGGGCGTCTGCACCCAGATCGACAGGCCGCTGATCGGCTGATACACGGGCACGAGCATGTCGGAGCGCTGCACCAGCGCGAAGAACGCGGCACCGGACGGCAGTTGCTGCACGAACGTGTCGAACCACTGGTCGTAGGTGAGCGGTCCGGACGGATCGAAGCTCGACGGAGCCTCCACCATCAGAGCGACCTGCTCGAGGTCGCCACCCTTCACGTCGACGATGACCGCCAGGTCGAGCAGCACGTTGGCGAGGAACATGCCGTCCACGCCGAGCTCCACGGGTTCGGCCTGGCGCGCGCCCACGACGCGGGCGATCACGGACACGTCGGCCATCGCGTGGAGCTCCTCGAACGATGCCGCGAACCTGATCCAGTCGAGGTAGTTGATCTGCTGGCGCCAGAACTCGACATCGGACACCGACGACACGGCGTCGGTGACCTCGACGGAGCACGCCACGGGCAGGGTCGTGGTCGTGGTGGCCCCGACCGTCGTGGTCGTCTCCGACGCTGCCGACGTCGTGGACGGGCCGGTGGTGTCAGCGGTGACCCGTGCCGATTCTCCGCACGCAGCGAACGAGAGCAGCGCCAGCAGCGACACGCCGCGACGACGGACGCGCACACGAGAGTTCGGGGACACGCCGCACCGTATCCCGCCTGATCGGGGAGACTGATCGGATGATCGATCACCTGGTGCTCGCGACCCCCGACGTGCAGGCCACTGCCGACCGACTGCGGCTGGACTGGGAAGTCGACATCGAGCCGGGCGGTTCGCACGTGGGTCGCGGCACGTGCAACGAGCTCACCGGGCTCGGCGGCGCCACGTATCTGGAGATCGTCGGGCCGGATCCGTCGCAACCCGAGCCCGAGTTCCCGCGTCCGTTTGGCGTCGACGAGCTCACCGACGCGACGCTCGTCGCGTGGTGTGCCCGGCCGACCCGTCCGCTCCCCGAGGTCGTCGCCGCGGTTGCCGCGCTGGGCATCGACCTCGGTGGTATCGCCGAGATGTCGCGAGCGCGTCCCGACGGCGTGCTGCTGGAGTGGCAGCTCACGTTCCCGATGCTCGGCCCGGATCACGGCGGGGTGCTGCCGTTCCTGATCGACTGGCGGCAGTCGCCGCATCCGTCGGAGAGCGTGCCGCACCACGCCACCTTGCACGAGCTGCAGCTCTCCCATCCGGACCCCGAGCTCGTGCGCGCCGTGCTGCGCGAGATCGGTGACGACACCGACATCCGAGTCACGGCGGGGTCACCCGGCCTCACGGCCAGGATCCTCACCGCCAACGGTGAGGTCAGCCTGTGAGGCTCGTCATCAGCTCGTCGACGATGGTCACCGGCGTGCGCGGGTGCATGAAGACGAGTCGGCCCATCGGCTCGCCGCGGAAGGTGGTCGGGGCGACGAACGCGATCTGATCGCGCAGCAGCGTCGCCGCCCATGTGGCCCACTCGTTGCGGCCCCACCCGTCGCGGCGGAAGAGCACGACACCGAGCTCGGGCTCCATCACCAGCTCGGTCGTCTCGTTCGCATCGAGCGCGTCGGCCATGTGCTGTGCGAGCACCAATCCATGACGGATGGCCGCGCGATGTGCCTCCACCCCGTGCAACGCGAGCGCGAACCAGATGGGCAGACCGCTCGCCCGCCGGGTGAGCTGATAGCCGAGGTCGCACGGGTTGTACGCGTCGTCGTCGGTGCGCAGCACGTCGATGTAGGGGCCGTGTTGCGTGTGCGTCTCGCGGGCAAGCCACGGCTGCTGGTACACGAGCGCGCACGAGCCCGCCGGCGCGAACATCCACTTGTGCGGGTCGACGATGAACGAGTCGGCGCGCTCGATGCCGTCGAAGCGCGACCGCATCTCGGGCAGCAGCATCGCGGTGAGCCCGTACGCACCGTCGACGTGGAACCACGCGCCGAGCTCCTCCGCGACATCGGCACAGCCAGCGAGGTCGTCGACAACACCGGCGTTGGTGGAGCCGCCGGCGGCGACCACCGCGGCGATGTCGCGCCGATCGCCGATCGCCGCGCGGATGGCGTCGGCCGTCAGCCGCGACTCGGGCCCGGTGGGCACGTCGAGCGGCTCCACGCCCAGCAGGCGCAGCGCGTTCGCGACCGACGCGTGCGCGGTGTCGGCCATGACCACCGAACGACGCTCGCCCGCCTGGTCGCGTGCGACGGCCAGCGCCGACAGGTTGCCGATGCTGCCCCCGCTCATGAAGCAGCCGGCAGCGCCCTCTGGCATGCCCGCGGTGTCGATGAGCAGCTGCAGCACCTGGTTCTCGGCGGCCACCGCGCCGGCGCCCTCCAGCCACGACTCGGCGGAGAAGTTGGCCGTGCCGCAGATGGCGTCCATCCAGACGCCGGCCACCGACGGCGACAGCGGGATGAAGGCGAGGAAGCGCTCGCTGTCGAGCCCGATGTTGTTCGGTGCGAGCACCTGGGTGAACGAGCGCCACGCACCGTCGAGCCCGAGGCCCTGGTCGGTGATGGAGCCGGCGAGGTTGCTGTCGAGCCACCCCTTGTCGCCGACCACGCCCACCGGCGACCCGGCGATGCGGTCGCGCATCCATGCGAGCACGCGCTGATCGAGGTCGCCCACCGCGGCATCGGCCCCGTGCAGGCTCATGCCGTCACTCGGGCGTGACGTAGGCCGACGTGATGCCGCCGTCGATGATGAGCGACTGTCCGGTCATCCAGCTGCTCTCGTCGCTGGCGAGGAACAGCGCCCCGTTCGCGATCTCGATCGGCTCGCCGAAGCGGCCCATCGGAATGTGCACCAGCCGGCGGTTGCGCTTCGCGTCGTCGCTGAGGAACTTCGCCAGCAGCGGGGTCATGATCGGCCCTGGGCAGAGTGCGTTGCAGCGGATGCCCTGGCGTGCGTAGATGGTGGCGATCTCGCGCGTCATCGCCAGCACGGCACCCTTCGACGCGGTGTACGCCACCTGCGGAGTGGCGGCACCCATGTGCGCCACGAAGGACGCGACGTTGACGATGCTGGCCGACGGACCGCCGTCCTTCACGCTGTCGAGCATGGCCGGGATGGCGTACTTGCAGCCCAGCAGCGTGCCGAGCACGTTGATGTCCATCGTCTTCTGGTAGGTGGCGACGCTGGTGGTGACCGGGTTGTCGTCGTCGCCGAGCATCACGCCGGCGTTGTTGTACAGGATGTGGAGGCCGCCGTACGTCTCGACCGCGAAATCGACCGCGTTCTTGATGCTGGCCTCGTCGGTCACGTCGCAGCGCACGAAGCTGGCCTCGCCACCGGCGGCGTCGATGGCTTCGATCGCTTCGTCGCCGTCGGTGATGTCGGCGATCACCACCTTCGCACCTTCGGCCGCGAAGCGCTCCGCGCCGACTCGGCCCAACCCTGACGATGCACCCGTGACGATGGCAACTCTGCCCGCAAGACGACTCATAAGCGTGTCACGGTAGCGGATGCGCCAAACTGGTCCCCAATGACGGCCTGGCGCGTGATGACGTGGAACATTCTCGGCTCGCATCGGCCCGACCTGGGCGAGATCGCGGCCCGCGTGCGCGAGCAGACACCTGATGCGTTGTCGCTGCAGGAGGTGCGCAAGGGGCAGGTCCGCGTGCTCGCCCACGAGCTCGGCTGGCGATGGAGTTGGGCCCGCAAGCACTACCCGTACACCCCGTTGCTGTGGTGGCGCGCGGAGGGCATCGCCATCCTCTCGCCATGGGCCGTCTCCGAGCCGATGTCGGCCACCATCTCGCCCGGCGTGAGCACCTGGCTGTACAAGCACCGGGTGGTGATGGCGGCCACGATCACACGACGCGACAGCTCGCTGCGACTGTTCAACACGCACCTCGCCAGCGACAACGACGACCAGCGCATCGCGCAGGCCCGCCGCGCCGCGGCTCGTGTCAGTGCCGACCCCTCGCCCACCATCGCCCTCACCGGCGACCTGAACACCACCGGCGACAGCACGGTCGACGTGCTGCGCGAGTTCCGCACCGTCGGCCTCGTCGACCCGGGCGGCGACTGCACCAACCCCTCGCCCGCGCCGTACCAGCGCCTCGACTACGTGCTGCTCCCCGACGACGCCACCTTCGTCGAGTCGATCACCCCCGACGGCGGCGACCCGTGGGCGCAGCTCAGCGACCACCTCCCCGTCACCGTCACCTTCGACCCCTGACCCTCACCAGGGTGACGGCTGCGACGTCGTCCGTGCAGAAACTCTGGTCACGTTTCGTCTCCATGTGCGAGACAGAACGTGACCAGACCTTCCGGACATCAACACCTCGTGTCGCGCTGAGCACCGAAGCGCTAGATGCGCTCCCAGTAGCGGCGCAGCTCCCAGTCGGTGACGGTCTGGTTGAACGCCTCCCACTCGGCCTTGGCCATCGTGAGGATGTGGTGGTGCACGTCGTCGCCGAAGCACTCGCGGGCGATCGTGCTCTCCTCCCACAGACGGATGGCATCGACGATGCTCCAGGGGATGCGCGGGATGTCGGGGGCTTCGTAGCCGTTGCCCATGAACGGCTCACCCAGGGCCAGTTCGTTCTTGATGCCGTAGAGCCCGCCGGCCAGCGTGCCGGCGAAGGCGAAGTAGCTGTTCGCGTCGCTGCCCGGGATGCGGCACTCGACCCGCGTGCCCTTGCCGTGGCCCACCTTGCGGAACCCGAGCGTGCGGTTGTCGATGCCCCAGCCGACACCGGTGGGCGCCCATGAGCCGAGCTGGAAGCGCTTGTAGCTGTTGATGGTGGGCGCCCACAGCAGGCTGAACTCGCGAGCGGTGGCGATCTGGCCGGCGAGGTAGTGCTGGAACGTCTGACTCATGCCGTGCGGCCCGTGGTGGTCGTCGAACACCGCCGTCTCGCCGTCCATGCTCCACAGACTGGAGTGGATGTGGCACGACGAGCCGGTGTCGTTGAAGTCGTACTTCGCCATGAAGCTCACCGAGCGACCGTTGAAGTGCGCGATCTCCTTCGCCGCCAGCTTGTACACGCTGTTGCGATCGGCCATCTCCACCGCGGTGGTGTAGTCGAGGTTGATCTCGTGCTGCCCCTTGCCGGCCTCACCCTTGCTGAACTCGACCGGCACCCCCGCAGCCTCCAGGCCGCGACGGATGGCACCGAGGATGTACTCGTCCTTCGTC
>CAZWCU010000033.1:0-25163 GCA_964632715.1 uncultured Bifidobacterium sp.
GGCTATGCCTACCAGCAATTGACTGCCGACAGCGGGCAGCCCGCGATCCTTGGCCTCCATGGCCACAGCCTTGATGTGCTCGGGTCGGCGGATGTTGCCGGGATTGAGCCGCAGGCCGTGCACCCCGGCCTCCATCGCGGCCAGCGCCATCTTGTACTGGTGATGGATGTCGGCGATGATCGGGATCGGCGACCGAGGCACGATCTGCGCCAGGCCCTCCGCCGCTTCGGCCTCGTTGCACGTGCAACGGACGATGTCGCAGCCGGCCGCGGCGAGCGCGTAGATCTGCTGCAGCGTGCCTTCCACGTCGGCGGTCTTGGTGATGGTCATCGACTGCACGGTGATGGGCGCGTTGCCACCCACCGCCACCTTGCCGACGTGGAGCTGGCGAGTGGTACGTCGTTCGAAACTCACCGTGTCAGTGTGCCAGTTCGGCCCTGCAACCGGCGCGCACGCGCGGGGCGGTCAGCTCTGCAGCGTGTCGAGGTACAGCCCGGTGAGGAACATGAACGCCAGCAACGCGATGCAGGCAGCGGCGACCGGCATCAGCTTGTTGACGTCGGCGTAGTAGCGGTTGCCCTTGCGGGACCGGATGCGCTCGTAGGTGGCGATGGCGGCGTGGCCACCGTCGAGCGGCATCAGCGGGAACATGTTGAACACGCCGACCGAGATGTTGAGCGCGGCCAGCAGGCTGAGTGCACCCGCCCAGCCGTCGAAGCGGCCGATGTCGTCGCTGACCTTCGCGGCGCCGACGATGGTGCCCGGCCGTGAGCTGATGTCGTCGTTGGTGCCGACGAGGTGCCCGAACACGTTGACCGGGTTGATCACCTTGGCAACGCCGGTGATGGCCTGGCCGACACCGACGAACAGATCCTTCGGGCCTTCGACCAGCGCGTCGCCGAGACCGAGCTGGATGCGCGCTTCCGAGGTGGGTGTGACACCGAGGTAGCCGCGCACCTCGTCGGTGACGGTGGGGTTCTGGATCAGCGTGGCTTCGATGGTCTGCACCTGCCCGTCGCGCAGCACCTCGAAGGTTCGGGTGCCGCCAGGAGCGGTGGTGCGCAGCACCTCGCGCATGCCGTCGCCGGTGGTGACCGACTGACCGTCGATGGAGACGATGACGTCGTCGACCTGCAGGCCCGCCTGATCGGCGGGCGAGCCTTCCTCGACGGTGGCGAGCGTGACGGTGCCGGTCTCGCCGGGCTGCCCCCACACCGTGTAGACGAGCGTGACGAGGCCGAAGGCGATGATGAGGTGCATCACCGAGCCGGCGGTGATGACCCACATCCGCCGCGCGTAGGTGCCCTGCCGATAGGTGCGGGGTTCGTCTTCTTCCGGCACCTCGTCGACGTTGGTCATGCCGATGATCTTCACGAAGCCACCGAGCGGGATGGCGCGCAGGCCGTACTCGGTCTCGCCGCGGTGGGTGCTCCAGACGCGCGGGCCGAACCCGAGGAAGAACTGCGTGGCCTTCATGCCGCTCTTGCGGGCGGTGTAGTAGTGGCCGAACTCGTGCAACATGATCGACACCGCGAGGCCGAGCACGAACACGAGGATCCACGGGCTCACCAGGGTGAGCACGACGAAGAGTGCGATCCATGCGCCGAGACCGAGGATCATCGTGCTGCGATCGGCCTTGGCCGGCACCTCTGCCGCCTGCGTGCCCCCGGAGACGACTTCGACCTTCATCCGCTCGAAGCGCGACTCGGGGCGAACATCGTTGCTCATCTGGGTTGCCTCCGATCGTGCCGCCCTGCCGACAGGGTGCGTTTCGTTGCAAACGGTAGCGGCCCGAGGCGGCGAGCGGACGTCGGGCACCCCGTGCACACCGTCAAGATGATCGCAAGCGCCACGACGTGCCGTGAGCGGTCGGTCGCGCTCAGGACCCGGCGCCGCGGCCGTCGCGTCGCTGGCCGAAGCCGACGATGAGTGCACCGAGCACCGCGGCAGCCGCGGCCCACGCGAGCATCGGGACGACGCTGTTGCCGGTGGTGGGAATGCCGCTGCGGGCCACCACCTGGAACGAGGCGTACTCGGTGCCCGAGTTGGCCCCGGTGAGCCGTAGTTGGTGGGCGCCGAGCGTCTCGTCGGCACGGATGATCCAGGTGAAGGTGACCTCGCCGGCCGAGTTGGCCACCTGCATGCCGAGGTCGAGCGGGTCGGACAGCTGCGCGCCGAACACTTCCTCGCCGGGCAGGAACCCGAACCCGCGACCGGTCTGCGTGCCGCCTCTGGGCACCTGCTGGAGCACGACGCTGACGGTGATGTTGCCGTTGTTGCCGCCGGAACCGAAGTCGGGTGTGGGCGTCGGGGTGGGAGTGCCGGGACCCGGGGTGGGCGTGGCCGTCGCGCTGGGATCGGGGGTCGGCGTGGGCGACGGTGTGGCGAAGGGATCTGGTGTCGGAGTGGGGGTCGGTGTGTTGGTGGGCGTGGGAGTCGGTGACGGGGTGGGTGTGTTGGTGGGCGTGGGAGTGGGGCTCGGAGTGGGCGTGTTGGTGGGGGTGGGCGACGGGGTGGGCGTGGGGAACACGCCGAGAGTGAGCACGCCGGCGTCGATCGAGGTGATCGAGATGACGTTGCTGGCGAGGTTGAACACGTCGGTGAACCCCTCGTCGCCGCCCGACGCGTTGATGTCCGAGTCGAGCAGGTCGTTGCCGCCCGCCTGGTTCTGCGGGGAGAACGTGCCGCCCGCCCCCAGGAGGACGCGCACGCGATAGTCGCCGGGCAGCGGTGCGACCACGGTGTAGTTGCCGCTGCCGTTGGTGGTGGTCTGCGCCAACAGCGAGGTCTTCGCGCTGTTCCACAGCTGCACCACCACGCCTGCCATGCCCGGCTCGCCCGCATCCTGACGACCGTCCTGGTCGAGGTCGTCCCACACGAAGTTGCCGATGTTGATCGGCGTCGGCGTGCGGGTGGGCGTGGGGGTGCGGAACCGGATGATGCCCCCGTCGATCGACGTGATCGAGATGACGTTGCTGGCGAGGTTGAAGATGTCGGTGAACCCGATGTCGGCACCCGACGGGTTGATGTCGGAGTCCAGCAGGTCGTCGCCACCTGCCTGGTTCTCGGGCGAGAACTGATCGTTGACGTCGGGGAGCACCACCCGCACGCGATAGTCGCCCGGCAGCGGTGCGACCACGGTGTAGTTGCCGCTGCCGTTGGTGGTGGTCTGCGCCAACAGCGAGGTCTTCGCGCTGTTCCACAGCTGCACCACCACGCCTGCCATGCCCGGCTCGCCCGCATCCTGACGACCGTCCTGGTCGAGGTCGTCCCACACGAAGTTGCCGATGTTGATCGGCGTCGGCGTGCGGGTGGGCGTGGGTGTGCGGAACTTGATGATGCCCGCGTCGATCGACGTGATGTTGATGGTTCCCGAGACGGCGAAGATGCCGGTGAACCCGAAGTCGGTGCCCGACGCGTAGATGTCGGAGTCGAGGAAGTCGTTCCCGGCGGCCTGGTTGCGGGGCGAGAACGCGTCGTTGACGTTGGGGAGCACGACACGCACGCGGTAGTTGCCGGCCGAGGGAGCGCCGAGTGTGTAGAGGCCGCCGCCGCTGGTGACGTCGGAGTCGATCAACGCCGTCTTGGTGCTGTTCCACAGCTGCACCGTGACACTGTTGAGGCCGGGTTCACCGGCGTCTTGGCGGCCGTCCTGATCGAGGTCGTCCCACACGAAGTTGCCGATGGTGACGACGACGCCTTCCGGCCGCGACGGCGGGCCGGGAACTGCGGGCGTGCCGTCGGTCTCGGGTGCACCGGTGGTGGACGGCGGCGGCTCGATCACCTGTCCCGGAACGGTCGCGGGCGTGGTGTCGGGCGGCGCGGGCGGTGTGGTCGAGTCGGTGGCCGGGTCCGACGCATCGGGCACCGTGTCGTCGACGGTGATGGTGTCGTCGACGGTGGTGGTCGGCTCGCCCTCCCAGGTGAGACCTTCCTCGTTGCCGGTGGCATCGTCGACGACCGCGTCGGCGCTGCTGCCCTGAGCGCCACCGGGGCCGGGCGAGTGCGAGCGCTGCAGGCCGGCCACGAAAAAGCTGAAACCGAGCAGCAGCACCACCACGAATGCACTGTTGCTGAGCTTCCCCTTCATCGCCCGTCTCCTATGGCCGCTGGGTTTCGCTCACGTTAGTGCACTTGTGCGCTCCAACATGACTGGCGCGTCGCCGCGACCACCCGTGGGTAATCTCGGCGCAATGATCGCGGCCGGCCTCATCGTTGTCGCGATCGTCGCAGTCGGCATCGGTCTCACGCTGTGGACGGGCGTACCGCTGCGCCTCGAGGAGCGACTCTTCCTGGGCGTGGTGCTCGGTGTGCTGGCGGTGTGTGCCGCGTCGTTCGCGTGGTTCCTCGTCGCGGGCATGGGTTCGAGCACGCTCGTGGTGGGTCTCGGCGTGCCCGCGGTCGCGGCCGGTGGCGGCTACCGACTGCACACCGAGCGACTGCGCGCCGAGTGGCGCAGCGCGCGCGGACGCTTCGGCAGACCATCGCGCCAGTCGAGCAGCCTGCGACCGTTCACCGTGTTCACCGTCGCGTGCGGCGCGGTGACCACGCGCATCATGTCGCTCGCCTACCAGACCACGCCGCGCGGCATCAGCGCAGGAAGCCTGGCGACGTGGGCGGACTGGGCTGCCCACCTGGCCTACAGCGGGTCGTTCGCGTACGGCGACAACCGCGAGCTCGAGCTGCCGATCGCCGCCGGCACCCCATTGAAGTACCACTTCCTGGCGAACTACTTCGGCTCGCTGTTCACCGTCACCGGGCTGGAGCTGCAGCGCGCGCTGGTGGTGTCGGCGTGGTTGCTCGCCGTCTCGTTCCCACCGCTGATGTGGTGTGCCGTGGTGCGGCTCTCGGGGTCGCGCGCCACCGCCGGCATCTCGGTGCTGCTGTTCACGCTCAGCGGTGGCATCGGCGCCTGGTACTTCCTGGACGACGTTGAGGAAGGTGGATGGCACATCCTCACCTCGCTGCCGCAGACCTACGCGCGCATGCCCGAGCAACACCTGTGGGTCGACAACGCCATCTCCGCGTCGCTGTTCGCGCAACGTTCCACGCTGCTGGGCATGACCATCGGCATGGCCGCCTTGATGCTGCTGCTCGCGTCGCGTCCGGCGTGGCGGCGCGGCGGGTTCATCACCGCGGGCATCATCATCGGTGCCACCGGCATCGCGTTCGTGCACCTGCTGTTCACCGCACTCGCGCTCGGCACGCTCGCTGCCTGGGTCGACCGACGTCGCACCTGGCTGTGGTTCCTCGGCCCGGCAGCGACCGTCGGTCTGCCGCTCGCGCTGGCCATCAACCCTCCGCAGAGCGCGATCCGATGGATGGTCGGCTGGATGGCGCTCGACAGCGACCAGTCGTGGCTGACGTTCTGGCTCCGCAACGTCGGGCTGTGGCTGCCGCTGTTCGTCGGGATCGCCGTGCTCGGCGGCGCACCACAACGGCTCCGACGGCTGAGCACACCGCTGTGGCTGTGGTTCATCGTGCCCAACCTCGTGGCGTTCCATCCGTCGGAGTGGAACAACACCAAGTTCTTCCTGTTCTGGCAGTGGGCGGGCTGCGTGGTCATCGCCTCGTTCCTCGTCGGCATCGCACGCACCGGTGTCCGAACGCGCGACGGTCGCGCGCCACGAGCGCGTCGCGCCGGCGCGCTGCTCGTCGCCGTGGTCGCGTTCGCGGCCGTCACCGTCACCGGCGGTCTCGACACCGTGCGGGCGATGCAGCGGTCCACCGCCATCCCGTGGGTCGACACCGACGACGTCGCCGCTGCGCTCTGGCTCCGCGAACGGGCCACGCACGGCGAGCGGCTGGTGTACGGCGCCAGCAACACCTCTGCCGTCGCCGCGCTCAGCGGTGTGCCGGCGCTCTCCGGGTACCCCGGCTGGACCGACGACCTCGGCCTGCCCGACGCGATCGAACGCTGGAACGCCTCGTGGCAGATCCTCGCCGGCGGCGACGATGCCCAGACACTCGTGCGCCGATACAGCATCGACTACGTCGTCATCGGGCCTCGCGAGCGCTTCGAGGCCAGCGCCGACGACCAGTACTGGATGACGAACGGCACCCTGGTCTTCGAGCAGGGCGAATACCGGATCTTCGAAGTGTGAGCCACCTCCGATGAGCTCCCCGGCGGCCAACGGCACCCGTGCGCAGCGCGCTCGGTGGTGGGCCCTCGTCGCGCTCCTGGCGGTGGTCGGGATGACGCTGCGCCTCTGGCGACTCGACTTCGACGAGCGCCAGCACCTCCACCCCGACGAGCGGCACTGGTCGCTCACGTCGTCGGCGCTCGACCAAGCGGCTCGGCCGACGCCGTACCCCACGCTGGCCGGGCCGGTGTTCACGTGGCTCGACGGTCAGCGATCCCCCACCAACGCCTACCGCGGCACCGACAGCTTCGTCTACGGCCCGATCACGCTGGCCGCCACCCGGGGCGTGGCCGCGTGGTTACACGAGGGTGCCACCACCGACGCGCAGCCGGCATCGGCCGTGGTGCATGCCATCGACGCGCTCGGCGTGCCGCTGCTCGACGCCGGCGGTGGTCCACGCTTCGACACCGGCTACAACATCGATCTCGTCGGCCGCCTGCTCGGTGCCCTCGCCGACACGCTGACCATCTTCGTGGTGGCAGCGATCGGCCGCCGCCTCGGCGGGCCACGCGCCGGCAACGCCGTCGGCCTGGTCGCGGCGGGACTGCACGCCGGTTCCGTGCTCGCCATCCAACACGCGCACTTCTTCGGCTCCGAGCCGTTGCTCGCGCTCTGCGCGGCGATCACGGTGTGGGCCACCATCCGCGTCGATCGCGGCGACGACCCGCGCCGGGCGCTGCTCAGTGGTGGCGTCGCGGGTCTCGCAGCAGGCGCGGCCGTGGCCGTCAAGTTCACCGCTGTCGGACTCGCGGCCGTGCCGTTCGTGCTGCTCCTCGTCCTCGCCGTGCGACAGCGGCGGCGCGCCGATCTGATCCGGCTCGCGTCGGCGACCATCGGCGGGATCCTCGCGTTCCGGGTGCTCTGCCCACCGGCGTTCGTCGGACTCGGCATGGCGCCCAACCCGACGTTCTGGGACGACCTCAGCCGATCCCGTCAGCTGGCCGCTGCCGGTCTGCCACCGTCGATCCAGTGGGCCGACCGCACGCCGTTCGTCGACGCGACGTGGTGGCTGTTCTGGTTCACGATCGGCCCCGGGGCGCTCGTCGCCGCGGTGGTGGGCGTCGTCGCGCTCGTGCGCCGTCGGCGAGCCGTGGGGCTGTGGAACGTTGCCACCATCGGCTCGGCGCTCGTGGTGCCGTACCTGTTCGTGTTCCGTACCAACGTCACGTCCGGCCGCTACTTCGTGCCGATGCTGCCCGCCGTCGCCGTCGCCGGCGCCTACGGCTTCGTCGCAGCCGCCGGTTGGCTGCGGCCGCGCCTGGCTCGTCGTCCGGCGCAACTCGTCGGTGCACTGCTCGTCGCCGGTGCGATCGCCGCGGTGGTGTGGCCGCTGGCATTCGTCAACGGCGTGTACGGCGATCGCCACACGCGCGTGGTGGCCTCGGAGTGGATCGCGCAGCACGTGCCGAAGGACTCCACCATCACGTCCGAGGGGTGGGACGACGCGCTGCCGCTCGCGGTGGTCGACGTGAACCCCACCGACTACCGCAACCAGCAGCTCGATCTGTTCGGGGTGGACACCGTGCAGAAGACGGCCGAACTCGCGAGCGTGCTGGTCGACGTCGACTACGTGATCGAGTCGTCGAATCGTGTCTGGGGCGCGGTCGCTCGCATTCCCGTCCGCTTCCCCTCCACCATCGAGTTCTTCGAGGCACTCGACGACGGACGCCTCGGCTTCGAGCGGGTCGCCACGTTCACCAGCCCGCCGCAGCTCGGATGGTTCCGCCTCGAGGGCGGCGAGGAGGCGTTCTCCGTCTACGACCACCCGGAGGTGCGCATCTGGCAACGCACGCGCGAGGTGTCGCGGAGCGAGGCGTTCGCCGTGCTCCGGCCGCGCGCCGCTGCGACCGCAATGCCCGTGCATCCCGACGATGCTGCGAAGGCCGGTGCGATGCTCACCGACGACGAGCTCGCGGCCAACCGCGACGGCGGCACGTTCGACGATCAATTCGCGACGCGCGGACCGCTGTCGAACCCACTGGTGCAGGCGCTCGCCTGGTTCGCCATCGTGGCGGCGTTGGGGGCAGCCACCTTCGTCATCCTGCTGCCGGCGTTCCGACGCCTGCCCGACGCCGGCGCGGGCCTCGCGCCCATCGTCGGTCTTGTGGTGGTGGCAGGGATGGTGCTCTGTGCCGTCGGCTGGCTGGGCCTACCGCTGAGCGGCACGATCGTGGCCGTCGCCGCCGGGTCATGGGTGGCTGCGGGTGTGTGGTGCGCACGGCGCCGCGCCGCGCTGCTCGCGGAGGTGTGGGCGAGTCGTCGACAGACCATCCTGCAGGCGGTCGGCGTCGCGCTCATCGGGTTCGCCGTCGCGCTCGCGTTGCGCTCGGCGAACCCCGACCTCTGGCATCAGTACCGCGGTGGCGAGAAGCCGTTCGAGTTGGCGATGCTCACCTCGATGCTGCGCGCTCGCACGCTGCCGCCACCCGACGCATGGTTCGCGGGAGGTGCGCTCAACTACTACTACGGCGGTTCGCTGCTGGTCAGCATCCCCGCTCGCCTGGCTCGCACGACACCGGCGCTGGCGTTGAACCTGGGGGTGGCCGTGGTGGGAATGGTCTCCGCCGCCGCGAGCTACTCGGCCGGAGCCGCACTGGCCTCGGTCGGTCGCTCTCGACGAGCACCCGACGCAGAGGAGGTGCACGGCCGACGGTCGCGCATCGCGATCCGGCGCGCCGGGTGGCTCGCCGCGCTGTTCGTGCTGGTCGTGCCCAACCTCGCGATCATGCCCTCCGTGGTGCGCCGGGTCACCGGCGACGAGCGAGGCGCGCTCGACTGGTGGAGCCTCAGCCGGGTGGTTCCCGACTCGCCGATCGTCACCGAGTTCCCCGCATGGTCGCTGCTGTTCGGCGACCTGCACGCGCACCTCATCGACCTGGCGATCGTGATGGCGTTGGTCGCGGTGCTGGTGGCGCTGTTCGGGGCGTTGCGCGCGCCGACAGCCGGCAGCACCCTGGTGGTGCTCGGCGCGATCGCCGGGTTGCTCGTCGGGGCGACGCGCGCCGTGAACGCGTGGGACTTCCCGATGTCGGCCGGCGCACTCGCACTCGTCATCGCGTCGAGCGCAGTGTTCGCCCGGCGGAGTTGGCCACGATCGCTCGGCGCGCCGGCGCTGGCGGCCGCCGGGGCGTTGCTGGGGATGCTGGTCTGGACGCCGTTCACCAGCCGCTTCGAGGTCACCGACGCGGGCGCCGAGCTGAACGACTCGTTCACCCCGTTCACCAGCTGGTTGCAGCAGTTCGGCCTGTGGTGGGCCGCAACACTCGTGGCGGTGGTGTCGGTGGCACTCGCCCGCGGGCGATGGTGGCAGCACTCGTTCCGACGCGGCGGGTCGTGGTTGCGGCAACTGCGCGGGTTCCCGCGTTCGATGGTCGTGCCGCTGGCCGCGCTCGCCGCCGTCGGCGTGGTCGGCATCGTCGTCGCCGGGATCGCGTCGGGTCGAGTCGTCCTCGTGCTCACCGCGGCGACGGCTCTCGCGTGCGCGGTCGCTGCGGTCGCCGCGTGGCGCTCGCCCGGGTTGCAGCCGGTGAGCGCGGGCGCGTGCTGGTGCCTGGCCGCCGGCTGGGCCGTCGTCGCAGGAGTCGAGCTGGCCACCGTCATCAACGACTTCGACCGGATGAACACGGTGTTCAAAGGGTGGTTCCACGCATGGGCGCTGCTGGGTGCCGGCAGCGCTGCCGCCCTCGCCGGCGTGCTGCGCACCGGCGCCCACGCCCGCAGTGCGCGCCGCGTCGTGCGCAGTGGAGCGTTCGCCGTGCTCGTGGTGGCCGTGCTCGCCACCACCGCGTTCGTGCAGCTCGCCGTGCCCGCGCGGCTCGACGACCGCGTGAGCGGCGGCGGCGCCTCGCTGGACGGGCTCGCGTACCTTGCCGCCGACCAGCAGTTGCGGGAGAACGACGTCGCGTTCAGCCCGGGCGAAGACCTGCCCCTCGTCGAGTGGCTGCAGGCGAACGCTCGCGGCCAGGTCACCATCATCGAAGCGCCCGGACGCGGCTACGCCTGGACCAGTCGCGTGTCGGCGCTCACCGGCCTGCCCACCATCGTCGGCTGGCCGTACCACGAGTCGCAGCAACGTCGCAGCTACGGCCAGTACGTCGATCTCCGCTCGGCCGACGTCTCGGCGTTCTACACCAGCGGCGACCAGGAGCTGATGATCGACGTGCTCTGGCGCTACGACGTGCGGTACATCGTCTACGGCACCGCGGAGCGGGTGCTGTCGGGGTCCGAAGGTGCAGCTGCCATCGAAGGGCTGCCGTGCGTGAACATTGCGATGCGCAACGGCGACACGTTCGTCGGTGCGGTCGACACTGCGTGCCTCGACGCCCACGCACTCCCGATCGTGCTCCGACTGGCGAGCACCACCCCGTTCGTCGAGTGACGGGTCAGCGCAGCACCAGGTACTGATCGCTGCTACCGGTGGGGCTCCAGGTGGAACGCGTGAAGAACCAGTGCAGCGCGTCGCCCATCGACATGTTCTCGTAGTCGGGCACCCACCACTCGCGCAGCCGGAAGCGCTCGACCGTCGCGCTCTCCGCCGCCGCCGGGGGGAACTCGGTGGCGAACACGATGAGCGCGTCGGCCTCGGGCAACGGTTCCTCGGGTCGGATGAGCCGGTAGCTGACGCCGTCGAGTCCGTGCAGGTACCACACCCACGGCCACGAACCGCCGCTGGTGGTGTCGACGACGATCGATTCGATCTCGCCGGCCTCGTGCATCTCACGGAGGCGTTGTGCGATCGGTGGCACGTCGACCGAGGTCTGCACCGTCACCAGCAACTCGCGCGGATCTGCGCCGTCGGTGATGGCCGGACGCACGGCGACCACCGCAGTGGCCGCGACGAGCGCGGCGAAGCCGGCACCGGCGAACATGGCCACGCTCGGTCGCGCACGACGCACGCGCGCCACCAGCGCCTCGGCGCCGATGCCGCTGAGCAGCACCGCCGGCAGCAACGGGTGCACCGAAAGCCATGCGAACTTCTCGCCGGCCCAGGCGTACAGCGCCACCTGCGACACCATCATCCAGGTGAACCACGCGCCCACCAGCGACCGCCGGCGCACAGTGACGGCCACGCCCACCACCGCGAGTCCGAGCAGCAGCCATTCGTAGGCGGCATACACCGCCAGGTAGAAGAACCAGGGCTGGCCGCCGCGGCCCACGTCGTGCTGGCTCCACCAGTACTCGATGCCGTCGAGCATCCCCGACTCCAGCCCGGCCGCGTACCGGAACCCGGAGGTGAAGATGAACATGAACGTCAGCGCGAACACGGTGACCGCGGCGAGCCACACCTCGCGGCCGAGCGCGCCGAGTCGCCGCACGGCGTCGCGGCACTGCGACGGGCGAGCGGCCGCCAGCGCGCCCCCGGCGACGAAGAAGCACAACGCCGCGAGACCGAACAGGAAGGTGGTCTCCTTCAACGCGAAGCTGCACGCCAGCAGCGCGCCGAGCCCGAGCAGGTGAGCGGGTCGTGGTGCGACCAGCGCACGCGCCACGAGCAGGAGCATGCACACCGAGACCAGCGCCACCAGCGAGTCCTCGCGGCCGGTGCGGGTGACCGTGAGCACCGTCGGACTCACCACGAACACGAGCGCTGCCAGTGGCGCACCCGCGCGCCCGAGCGTGCGGGTGGAAGCCGCGATGATGGCCGTGGTAGCCACACCCGCGAGCGCCGCCACCAGTCGCACCTCGGCGGCGCCGGTGCCCACCCACCGCAGCACCGGACCCACCAGGTAGAAGCGCAGTGGCCCGTGGTAGATGGGGTCGTACTCCATCACGCCGAACTCGCGCGCGTTCCAGCTGAACCACGCATCGATGGTCTCGTCGTGCGCCAGCGGGCGCAGCCCGAGCCGCCACAGGTGAGCCACGAGCGACACGATCGAGACGACGAGCACCCACGTCCAGCGCGACTCCCACGACGGCCTCCACCACGCGCGGCTCTCGGCGGGCGCGACGCTGATGTCGTCGACGGCCTCGTCGCTCATCGGGTCCGCAGGTCGTGCACGAGTGCGGTGGCCACCCTTCGCGCCGCGGCGTCGGCCTCGATGATGTCGTCGACCGAGTGGTGCGGTCCGGCGTCGAACTGCTGCAGCGCGGCGTCGTCGACGTCGGCGATCTGGCACCACCGCAGCGCTCCATCGAGGAACGCTTCGACCGCCACCTCGTTGGCGGCGCTCAGCCACGCCGGCGCGGTGCCGCCGACGCGGCCGGCCTGGTAGGCCAGCGCGAGGCAGCGGAAGGTGGCGAGATCCGGCGCCTCGAAGTCGAGCCGGCCCATCGTGGCCCAGTCGATGCGACCGAACGGCGTGGCGATGCGAGCGGGGTAGGCCAGCGCATAGCCGATCGGCAGTCGCATGTCGGGCATCGACAGCTGCGCGATGGTGCTGCCGTCGGTGAACTCGGCCATCGAGTGCACGACGCTCTGCGGATGCACCACCACTTCGATGCGGTCGTAGGGCGTGCCGAAGAGCTCGTGGGCCTCGATCACCTCGAGGCCCTTGTTCATCAAGGTGCTCGAGTCGATGGTGATCTTCGGGCCCATGCTCCACGTGGGGTGCGCGAGCGCCTGCTCCACGCCCACGTCCGCGAGCTGTTCGGCGGTGCGACCGCGGAAGGGTCCGCCGCTGGCGGTGAGCACGATGCGCGAGACCTCGCGGTCGTTGAACGCCGACGACCGCAGGCACTGGTGCACCGCACAGTGCTCGCTGTCGACGGGCACCAGTTCCGCGCCGGGCGTGGCCCGCAGCGGTTGCACCACCGGGCCGGCGGCGATCAGGCTCTCCTTGTTGGCCAACGCCAGACGCTTGCCCAACTGCAGCGTGCGAATGGTCACCGGCAGGCCGGCGAACCCGACCACCGCGTTCACCACCACGTCGGCGGGCTCGACGAGATCGGCGAGATCGGCGACCACCTCCGCGAACGGCAGCGCTGCAGCCACCGCCGCGCGCTGCGACGGATCCGCCACCGCCACCACCTTCGGACGGAACTCGAGCGCCTGGCGGACGAGCACGTCGACCGACGAGCCGACGCCGAGCGCCACCACCTCGTAGCGGCCGGCCTCGGCACGGACGACGTCGAGCGTCTGAGTGCCGATCGATCCGGAGGAACCGGCAATGGCGACGCGGACGGCGGTCATGGGCAACGAGTCTGGCAGGCCGATCGACCCGTCGGGGCCTCGGGCACGCCGAGGGTTACGTGAACCAGGGCTGCAGGTAGATGGTGAGGAAGTAGACCGCCGGCATCACGAACAGGAACCCGTCGAACCGGTCGAGGATGCCGCCGTGGCCCTTGACGATGGAGCCGAAGTCCTTCACGTCGAGGTTGCGCTTGAACATGCTCTCGGTGAGGTCGCCGATGGGGGCGGTGACCGAGATGACGACGCCCAGCAGCAGCAGATCGCCGGTGCTGTTCCAGGTGGTGGAGCGATCCGTCATGCCCACGACGACCATCGCCCCGAGGGTGAGGATGGTGCCGCCGATGAGGCCTTCGACGCTCTTGTTCGGGCTGATCCAGTGGCGCAGCGGCGTCTTGCCCACCGAGCTGCCGACGAACAGCGCGCCGACATCGTTGGCCACCACACCGATGGCCAGCAGGCACAGCGTGTCGGTGCCGACGTGCGAGCTGAAGAAGCCCTCGGCCACGAAGACGTTGGTCTTCGACAGCGCGACGATGGCGGCGCCGAAGGAACCGAGCACGCCGATCCAGGTGATGCCGAGCATCGAGATGGCCATGTTGGGCATCGGGTTCGACTCGAGGTTGGGAGCACCGATGAACGTGACCGCCACGGCCACGAACGTGAGGAACAGCACCAGCGGCAGCGCGCCGACGCCGTACTCGTACACCGCCGCCGGCGCAGCGACGCAGGCCATGATGCCGGGGATGAACGCCGGCTGGTAGCCCTTCTCGCGCACGCGGTCGAAGTACTCCACCGCGGCCAGACCGAGCACGACCACGACGATGATGGCGACGGCCCACGGCTTGTAGAGCAGTGCGCCGATGAACACCGCGGCGATGGCGAGACCGACCGCGACGGCGGTGGGCATGTCGCGACCGCCGGTGCCGCCGGCGGGCTTGCCGGTGGCAGTACGGGGAGGCGTGGTGGGGCGAGCGCCGCGACCGCCACGCGAGGTGGCGTCGCCCGGACGCGGCCGGCGACCGCTGGAGGTGGGCCGCGAGGCCGCACCGTCGGTGGGGTCGGTGCCGATGGTGATGCGGCCCTGCTCGCGGCGAACCGGAGCGGACTCGTCGCGATTGGTGGGCGCAGGATCGGTGAACGGATCCGCTTCCGGTTCCTCGAACACCGGCGACAGGCCGGTGATGTCGTCGAGACCGCCGGACGGCTCGGGCGCGGAGTGGTCGTCGCGCCAGCTGGGCGACTGCCCGGAGAACGACGACCAGACGTCGAGATCGTCGGTGGGATCGGCGCCCGCGTCGGGGTTCAGCATGCGCGGGATCTCACCGGTGGGCGGTTCGGTCCAGTGCGGCAGCGAGCCGGTGTCGGAGCTGCCGAACGACAGCCCTCCGGACGCATCGTCGGCGGGTGAGTCGTCGAACAGCGGTGGCCCGAAGTCGTCGTCCTCGGCGCCCCGCCGGCGCCATGCATCGTCAGTCATTGGATCCCCTCCATCGATCGAAGCTCGATCAGACTTCCAGCAGTTCGTGCTCTTTGCGCCCCAGCGCCTTGTCGATCAGCTCGACGTGGTCGTGCGTGATCTTGTCCATTTCCTTCTCGGCCCGCTCGAGCTCGTCGGCCGAGATCTCACTGGCCTTCTCGGCGGCCTCGAGCTGCTTGCGCGCGTCGCGGCGGATGTTGCGCACCGCGACACGGCCGTCTTCCGCCATGTGCTTGACGACCTTCACGTACTCCTTGCGACGCTCTTCGGTGAGGGCCGGGAAGTTGATGCGGATGACCACACCGTCGTTGCCCGGGTTCACACCCAGGTCGCTGTCGCGGATGGCCTTCTCGATGGCAGCAAGGGTGGCGCGGTCGTGTGGCTTGACGATGAGCTGCCGAGCCTCGGGCACCTGGAAGCCGGCGAGCTGCTGCAGCGAGACGGTGGAGCCGTAGTACTCCACCTGCAGCTTCTCGACCAGCGCGGGGGTGGCACGACCGGTGCGGATGGTCGTGAACTGGGACTGCACGTGCTCGACGGCTTTTTCCATCTTCTCGAGCGCGTCGAGGATCGTTACTTCGGTCACAGGCGTCAGCGTACCGATCCGTGAGCACCCGTTTTGCGCATTGGCACGTGCCGTGAGCCGCGCACTAGCGATCGCGGACGATGGTGCCCACGGAATCGCCACGGAGGATGGCCTGCAGCGCACCCGGCGACGACATGTCGAACACGACGATGGGAATCTTGTTGTCGCGGCAGAACGCGATGGCGGTGGCATCCATGACCTTGAGGTCCTTGGTCATCACTTCGATGTAGCTGACTTCCTCGTACTTGACCGCGGTGGGCACCAGTCGCGGGTCCGCGTCGTACACGCCGTCGACCCCCGAGTGCGTGCCCTTCAGCAGCGCGTCGGCATCGATCTCGGCGGCGCGCAGAGCGGCCGCTGTGTCGGTGGTGAAGTACGGGTTGCCGGTGCCTGCGGCGAAGATGACGACGCGACCCTTCTCGAGGTGACGCATCGCCCGCCGCCGGATGTAGGGCTCGGCGATGCGCGGCATCTCGATGGCGCTCTGCACGCGGGTGGGCTGACCTGCGCGCTCGAGCGCGTCTTGCAACGCGAGCGCGTTCATCACCGTGCCGAGCATGCCGATGTGGTCGCTCTGGGTGGGGTCCATGCCCGTCATCGCGCCTTGCCGGCCGCGCCAGAAGTTGCCGCCACCGACCACGACCACGACGTCGACACCCATCTCGCGCACCGCCATGATCTCGCGTGCGGTGAGGTCGAGGGTGTCGCCGTCGAGGCCCTGTCCGGATTCTCCGGCCAATGCTTCTCCCGACGGCTTGAAGACGATTCGCTTCCAGCGGGGAGAAGTCATGGCCAGCCCTTCATGGTGATGGTGTCAGCCGATCTCGACCTGTGCGAAGCGCACGATGGTGGCCGATCCGATGTACTGAGTGATCGACTTGCTGTCGTCCTTGGCGTACGGCTGCTCGAGCAGTGCGACGTCCTTGAAGAAGCCCTGCACGCGACCTTCGACGATCTTGGGCAGCGCCGCTTCCGGCTTGCCTTCGTTGCGGCTGAGGGTCTCGAGCGTCGCCCGCTCGTGCTCGACCACGTCGGCGGGCACGTCGGCCTTGCTGAGGTACTTCGGACGAGCGAAACCGATGTGCACGGCCACGTCGTGAGCGAGCTCCTGCGTGGCGCCGGCCATCTCGACGAGCACCGCGTTGACACCGCGGCCACCCTGCATGTGCAGGTAGCTGTCGATGACGTTGCCGGCCGCAGCTTCGATGCGCACGACTTCGCCGAGCTCGATCTTCTCCTTGAGGGTGATCTTCAGGTCGTCGAGGATGCTGGAGCGCTCGGCCACGGCCGCTTCGCCCTTGTCCACGACCAGCTTCACCAGCGCAGCGGCCTCGGCCTTGAACAGGTCGCTCGCGGCCACGAAGTCGGTCTCCGACTTGAGCTTCACGATGGCCCCGACGTTGCCTTCGATGAGCAGCGCCACCAGGCCCTGCGCGTTCTCGCGGTCGTCGCGCTTGGCGCTGGCCGCGAGGCCCTTCTCACGGAGCCACTGCTTGGCAGCGTCCATGTCGCCGTCGTTGGCCTCGAGGGCCTTCTTGGCGTCCATCATGCCCGCGCCAGTGGCCTGACGGAGCGCCTGTACGTCCTTTGCGGTGAAAGCCATCTCGGTTCAGCCCTCAGCTTCGGGGGTCTCGACTGCAGCAGCGGTCTCCGCGACTTCCTCGGCGGGTGCCGCTTCGACGGGGGCTGCTTCGGCGGGTGCCGCTTCGACGGCCTCGGCAGCTGCCGGTGCGTCGTCGATGTCGGCGGCGACGGCGGTGGCCGCGACGCGCGCATCGCGCTCTGCCTGCGCGGCGGCGGCCTGACGGCGAGCGTCGGCCTGGGCGGCGGCGAACATCGCCTCGTCCTCGGCGGTGCGCTTGGCGACGGGAGCTGCCTGCGGGTTGCGCTTGTTGGCGATGTAGCGGCCCTCGAGCACGGCCTCGCAGATGACGTGGCACATGAGCGCGTTGGCGCGGATGGCGTCGTCGTTGCCGGGGATCGGGTACTGGATGACATCGGGGTCGACGTTGGTGTCGACGACGGCGACCACCGGGATCTTCAGCTTGTTGGCCTCGGTGACCGCGATGTGCCCCTTCTTCGTGTCGAGGATGAAGATCACGTCGGGGCGCTTGGTCATGCCGCGGATGCCGCCGAGGTTCTTCTGCAGCTTCTCGAGCTCGCGGGTGAGCAGCAGCGCTTCCTTCTTCGGCATCGCCTCGAACTCGCCAGCGGCGCGCATGCGCTCGTACTCGCGCATCTTGTCGACGCGCTTCGACATCGTCTCGAAGTTGGTGAGCATGCCGCCGAGCCAACGCTCGTTGATGTAGTGCATGCCGCTCTTCTCGGCGTAGCTGCGGACCGGGTCCTGAGCTTGCTTCTTGGTGCCGATGAACAGGACCGTGCCGCCCTTGGCGGACAGGTCGCGAACGAAGTTGTAGGCGGCCTCGACGCGTTGCATCGTCTGATCGAGGTCGATGATGTAGATGCCGTTGCGCTCGCCGAAGATGAAGCGCTTCATCTTCGGGTTCCAGCGACGGGTCTGGTGCCCGAAGTGGACACCGGCTTCCAGCATTTGGCGCATCGTGACGACAGCCATGGTGATGTCTCCTCTCCTGCGGTTGGCGGCCGCACGGGCTCCGGCGCCGAGGCGACCGCAGGGAGAGCACGTGCGTGTGATGGGGCCCGTCGGGTTGGCGGACCGTCGAGAGATGCTATCGGCAGGTCACGGCGGTCGCGCAGCCGTCGTGGCGGAAACGCGGCACTCGAGACGCGGGGTTCCGGCGGGTCGCGCCGCCGTGCGATCCACCGGCACCAAGCGCGCCCGGCCCACCAGCCGGCCGATGAGCGCGGTGGGGTCGAGGGGCGCCCCGTCGGGAGTGCGGAGACCGAAGTACAACCGCGCCGTGGAGTGGCCCACCTCGGTGCCCGCCGCCACCACATCGCCCCTGGTGAGCGACATCGTCGACAGCATCCCGTAGGTGGCGCGCACGCCGTCGACGTGGCGCACCACCACGTAGCGAGTGCCCGCCACCGAGCCCGCGAAGACGACCTGGCCGGCCGCAGCCGCAGTGACCGCGATGCGTTCGGGCAGGTGGTACTCGAGGCCGCGATGCCCGGGGCAGTACTCGCACGCGGGCTGCACGTACGGCACTGCCACGGGGGCGGCGACCGGCGGCAGCAGGCACTGCGCCGCCAGTGCGACGACCGCGAGCCCGATCATCTCCGACCGCCGTTCCCGGCCGAGGAGGCGGTGTGATCTAGGCGACGCCGGTGGCGGCGAGGCGTGCACGCAGGTGCAGCACGGCCTTGGTGTGGATCTGCGACACCCGGCTCTCGGTGACGCCGAGCACCGAACCGATCTCGGCCAGCGTGAGGCCTTCGTCGTAGTACAGCGACAGCACGAGCTTCTCCCGCTCGGGCAGGCGGCGCAGCTCCACGCGCACCAGGCGCTTCACCTCGCCTTCCTCCACCATCATCGCCGGCGAGTCGGGCACGTCGCCGGTGAGTGCACGCGGCTCGGCTCCGGCCACCAGGGCACGGTCCAGCGGGCCGACGGTGGTGGACGCGATGGAGGCCAGCCACTTCTGGAACTCGGCAGCGGTGATCTTCAGGTGCACCGACAGCTCTTCGTCGGTGGGTGCTCGACCGAGGCGACCCTCCAGGTCCTGGAACGCGGACTCGACTTCGCGGGCGCGGCTGCGCACCGAACGGGGCACCCAGTCGAGCGAACGGAGGCCGTCGAACACGGCGCCGCGGATGCGCGGCACCGCGAACGTCTCGAACTTGACGCCACGCGCAGGGTCGAAGCGCTCGACCGCGTCGATGAGGCCGAACACTCCTGCACTGACCAGGTCGCCGGGGTCGACGCTGTTGGGCAGACCGGCGCCCACACGGCCGGCGACGAATTTCACCAGCGGCGAGTAGTGCACGATGATGCGGTCGCGCGCGATGGGATCGCGCCGATCGAACCAGCGTTGCCAACAGTCTTCGAGGTCGAGTTCGCGTCTCATGCTCGGGGGTGCGATTCTGCGTAGGCCTCGCGCAGGCGGGGGTTGCTGACGTGCGTGTACCGCTGGGTGGTGGCCACGTCGGCGTGCCCCAGCAGTTCTTGCACGGCTCGCAGGTCGGCGCCGCCATCCAACAGGTGGGTGGCGAAGCTGTGCCGCAGCGCGTGGGGGTGAGTGGGGCGTGGTGAACGACGATCGACGATGCGGCGCACGTCGCGAGGGGTGAGGCGGGCGCCGCGTTCGTTGCCGAACAGCGCCGAGCCGGCGGTGGCGGCCACGACGTCGCGCCGGACCTCGAGCCAGGCGCGCAGTGCGGCCACGGCCGGCGCGCTGAGTGGCACGCGGCGTTGCTTGGAGCCCTTGCCCCACACCGACACCGCGCCGGCCGACAGTTGCAGCGAATCGAGATCCAGCCCGCACAGCTCGCCCACGCGCACGCCGCTGCCGTACAGCACCTCCAGCACTGCATCGTCGCGGAGGCGGCGCCAGTGCGGCTCGTCGTCGGGTGTGGGGCCGTCGAGCAGCGTGGACACGTCGGCATGGTCGAGCACGCGCGGCAGGCGACCCTCGCCCGAGGGAGCACGCAACGCGCTGCTCGGGTCGACCGCCAGCACGCCTTCGCGCCGCAGGTAGCCGAAGTAGCGCCGAAGTGACGAGACCTTGCGGGCCACCGTGCGCTTCGCGAACTGGCGAGTGGTGAGCGACGCCACGTAGCGGCGCAGCAGCGTGCGATCCACCTGGTGAGGCGAGTGCACGTCGCCGCGAGCGGCCCACTCGACGAACGCCACCAGGTCGCTGCGGTACGCCGCCACCGTGTTGGGCGCGCTGCCGGTGAGCGACGCCGCGAACCCGTCGAGCTGCCACGATTCGCCCACTCCCGGCGCCACGGCAGGAGCCACGTTGAGGAGCGCGCGAGTAGGCATTGATGGACAGGGTATTCGGTCGCGGTCATCGCAACGGGGAACCCATGCACTCGAACCAGCCGTCGGCCTGTGTGATCCACCCCGCCACCTCCAGTCGGGCCAGTCCCATCGCCGCTTCCACCAGGCTCAGGCCAAGGGCCAGCGCGACACCGTCGATGGTGCGCGGCGCCGCCTGCAGCGTGCGATAGATGGCGATGTCGTCGCTGCGAGGTCGGGCGCGCAGGTCGGCGGGCAGCACGGCCGACCTGCCGTGCTGGAACGACAACGCGGTGAGCACGTCGATCGAGGAGGTGATGGGCACCGCGCCGTCGCACAGCAACTGGTTCGTTCCGGCCGACGCGCGGCGCCCGACAGGACCCGGCAGCACCATCACCGGGATGTCGCGCTCCACCGCGAGCGCGGCCGTGATGAGCGAGCCGCCGCGCTCTCGCGACTCGACCACCACCACCATCTCGGACAATGCAGCCACGATGCGATTGCGCAGCGGGAACCGGTACGGCTCGGGTTGCACACCGGGCGGTGCCTCACTGAGCAGCAGCCCGCAGTTGGCGGTGGCCTCCCACAGATCGCGGTGCTCGCGCGGATAGACCACGTCGAGGCCGGATGCCACCACGCCGATCGGGCGTCCGTCGGCCTCTGCCGCGAGCACACCGCGATGCGCGTGGCCGTCGACGCCCCGCGCGAGACCCGACACCACGTGCATGCCCGCGGCGGCGAGGCCGTGCCCCAGTTCGCGCGCCGCCTCGCGACCCTGTGCCGTTGCGTTGCGGGTACCGACCACCGCCACCCGTCTGCCAGCGAGCAACGCGAGGCTGCCACGGGCGAAGAGCACGGGTGGCGGCAGCGGATCGTCGAGCAGTCCTGCCGGATAGTCGGCGTGGCCGTAGGGCAACACGCGCACACCCAGCGACGTGCACCGCTCGAGCACCGCGAGTGGTTCGCGCTCGAGCGCACCGCGACGCCAGGCCGGGCGCACCCCTTCCGTGTTCAGCACCTGCGCCACCACGCCGCTGCACGGGCGTTCGCCGAGCACCACCTGCCACGCCTCGTGCGGCTCGTGGTGGCGCAGCAACGCGCTCAGCCGCCCCAGGCTCATCCGCGGGAACCCCGACAGCGCAGCGACGTAGGCCTCCGGGGGCACCTCGGTCATGCCGCACGATCCCGCGAGGTGACGCTGAGCCGCACTCGCATCTGCAGGGCCATGGCGACGTGCTCGTCGAGCACCAGCTCGTCGGCGCCTGCGAGGTCTGCGATGGTGCGAGCGACGCGACGGATGCGGTGGTAGCCGCGACCGGTGAGCCGATCGTTCTCGAGTTGTTCGCGCAACCGCGCACGGGCGGCGGGGTGCAGCGGCGCCAGCGCATCGAGCTGCGACGGTGGGATGCGCGCCGTCGGCATGCCGATGCGGTCGAGCGACAGGCGCCGGGCCGCAGCCACGCGCGCCGAGACCGCGGCGGTGGGCTCGCCGCCGCCGCTGGCGAGCAGGTCGTCGACGTCGGGGCGGGTGACGCCCACGCGCAGGTCGAAGCGGTCGAGCAGCGGACCGGAGAGCCGGCGCAGGTAACGCAGACGCGCCGCCTCGTCGCACTCGCAGACGCCCGGGGCGCCACCCCCGCACGGGCACGGGTTGGTGGCCGCCACCAGTAGGAAGGTGGCCGGCAGCGACGCCGAGGCGCGTGCGCGAGCGAGCCGGATGACGCCTTCCTCCAGCGGCTGACGCAAGCCGTCGAGCACCGTCGGCGCGAACTCACCCAGCTCGTCCAAAAACAGAACTCCACCGTGCGCCAAACTGATCTCGCCGGGTCGAAGGCTGGTGCTGCCGCCACCGACGAGCGACACCATCGAGCTGCTGTGGTGCGGTGCTCGGAACGGCGCCCGGCGGACCAGGCCACCGGCAGGCAAGCGCACGCCGGCCGCCGAGTGCACCATGGTGGCCTGCAGCGAGATGTCGGGCTCCAGATCGGGCAGCAGCCCGGGGATGCGCTGTGCGAGCATCGTCTTGCCCGAGCCGGGCGGACCGACCAGCAGCATGTGGTGGCCGCCCGCCGCGGCAACCTCCAGCCCGAGCCGCGCCATCGCCTGCCCGCGCACGTCGGCAAGATCCGCGGGCGGCGGCTCGTCGTCGACGAACTCGGTGTCGGGCGGCTGCGGCCACGGCGCGTCGGCGTTGAGCGCATCGACCACTTCCCGCAACATCGCCGCCACGCGCACCTCGGCGCCGAACACGCCCTGCGCCTCACGGAAGCTGGCCGTGGGCACCACCGGGCGCACGTCGCCCATCGCGGCCACCATCGGTGCAACGCCCGAGACGCCGCGCATGCTGCCGTCGAGGCCGAGCTCGCCGACGAAACCGAGCCCCTCCAACTGCGACACGGGCAGCTGCTCGTTCGCCGCCAGGAACCCGATGGCGATGGCGAGATCGAGGCCGGAGCCGCCTTTGCGCTGGCTCGATGGAGCGAGGTTCACCGTGACCCGGCACGAGGGCCACTGCAGGCCGCTCGACAGCACCGCGGCCCGCACGCGGTCGCGCGACTCGCGGCAGGCTTCGTCGGGCAGACCGACGATCTGGAAGGCCGGCAGCCCGGTGGACACGTGGACTTCGACGGTGACCGGGCGCCCTTCGACGCCGAAGACCGTGGCAGAACGAACAGCGGCAATCATGCGCGTTTCCTCCGACGAGCAGGTGGCGCGGTGGCGCCAACGGACGAGGGAGGGAACGGCAACCGGTTCCCCGACGGCAACGATTCGCACCATATCGGAAGGGTGCGCGATGGCAACTCGCGATCGTCAGCGGACCGTGTTGATGCCGGCGCGCAGGCCGTCCTCCACGCTCGTGAAGCGATGGGCTGCCAGCCACAGCCGCAGCAGGTGGCGGCGTTCGTCGGGGTCGTCCGCATCGTCGTACGCCTCGCGGGCATGCAGGATGCGGCCGTTGTTGAGCAGCTGGATGTCGCCCGGCTCGAACGTCATCTCCACGTGCACCGCCGGGTCGTTGGCGATGGACTCGAGCAGTTCCATCGCCGCACGCTGATCGTCGGTGAGCTGTGGCACTCCTTCGTGACGCTGTGCGTCTCGGATGTACCAGCCGATGTAGAAGATGCGAGGAACGCCGTCGAGGTCGAAGAACGGCGCCAACTGGAAGTAGGGCAGTTCGCCCGGTCGCTCCTCGCCGTTGCGATCCCAACACATCGGGCGGTACAGCACCTCCAACAGATCGGGTCGGCGCCGCAGCACTTCGTTGTACACCGCTGCCGCGCTCGCGAGTCGACTCTCGCCGCCGCGCAACGCCGGATGCAGACACAGCAGCCCGACCAGGTCGGCGCCGTCGGTGTGGAAGTCCTGCCGCTGGTTGGTGCGATACAGCCGCACGTTCGGGCCAGCCTCGGCCAGGCGCTCGTCCCGGATGTGCGTGAGCGTGTCGCCGCTCGCGTTCTGGCCGACCGGCGTGCCCAGGTGCAGACCCAGCCCCACGTAGCCGAGCTCGATCTCGCGAGGGTCGAGCGCGTCGATCGGGAACCTCCGCAGCAACAGGAAGCCGCGACCGGCGTGCAGCCTCGCGGACCATTCGCTGACTCTGGCCTGGAGCCGTGGGAGCGGGAACCCGTCGACCGTGAGCGACGTCGTGGTCTCCCCTCGGGCGAGGGCAGTGCGCGCCGCGGTGACGATCTCGTCGCGCTCTGCGTCGTCGAGCACCACCGACCAATCGTCATCGATCGCGAGGTCGGCCGCGAACCAGGCCGATGCCGAGTCGATCGGTCGCCGCTGCGTGCTGTGCTCGTGAACTGCCGACATCGGCTCTCCCCCATCCATCGACGTGCGTCGATGCAACTGTGCCGCAACGCATCGACGTCTGTCAATACATCGATGGCACCGGGGTGCACGCCCACGAGCGGCGTCGGCTGAGAGACTCGGGGGATGAATCGCTCGGCGGCACGCCTCATCGCCACTGCCGCGGCCCTGCTGCCGCTGACGCTCGCTGCGTGCGGCGACGACCCCGACCAGCGCAGCGAGTCGAACTACTGCACTCAGGTGGGCAACCACCTCACCGAGCTCAACTCCCCCACCATCGCCGCACCCGGCGACATCGACCGCGTGGTCGACGCGTGGCGCGCCGTCGCACGGTCCGCGCCGCTCGCCATCGAGCCCGAGTGGGAAGTGATGATGAACAACCTGGAGACCGCGGTCACCGTCGACCCGGCCGACCCGGCATCGATCCAGAAGGTCGCCGACACCGCCCGCCAGAGCGAGCAGGCTGCGAACCGCGTGATCTCCTACACGCAGCAGCGCTGCGGCGCGCTGATCGGCAGCGTGACGCCCACCGCCACGACGCTGGCGCCGACCCCGACCGATACGGCCGCGGCCACGACCACCACCTGACCCGGACGGGTCAGACGATCTCGCCGCGCCGGACGATCACCTTGTCGACCAGCCCGTAGGCCTTGGCCTCGTCGGCGGTGAACCAGCGGTCGCGCTCGCTGTCGGCCTGGATCTTCTCCAGCGGCTGACCCGAGTGCAACGAGATGAGCTCGGCCATGCGGCGCTTCGTGTAGGCCAGCTGCTCGGCCTGGATGGCGATGTCGGTGGCCTGGCCACGGAGGCCGGCGAGCGGCTGGTGCATCATGATGCGCGCGTTGGGCAGCGTGAAGCGCTTGCCCGGAGCACCGGCGGTGAGCAAGAACTGCCCCATGCTGGCGGCCATGCCCATGCACACGGTGGCGACCTCGCAGCTGACGAACTGCATCGTGTCGTAGATCGCCATGCCGGCCGTGACCGAACCGCCGGGGCTGTTGATGTACAGCCAGATGTCGGCGCTGCTGTCCTCGCCCTCGAGGTAGAGCAACTGGGCGCAGATCTGGTTGGCGATGTCGTCGTTGACGTCGGTGCCGAGCATGATGACCCGGTTCTTCAGCAACCTG
>CAZWCU010000034.1:0-24985 GCA_964632715.1 uncultured Bifidobacterium sp.
GGCGACGAGTGACTGCGCGGGGATGGCCAGCGCGTCCAGCACGAGCGCGAGGAAGATGAACAGCTGGGTGAGCACCTGGTGTGCGGCCAGCGTGGGCGTGTCGATGCGAGCGGCGACGAAGGTGGCCGTGTTCCACACTGCGTACATCGCCAGCGATCGCACGGCGAAGTGCCGTCCGCTGGCGAGCACCGGTCGCATGCGGGCCAACGTGGGTCGCAGCGAGGTGAGGTGCGGCCGCATGATCATCGCGAACGCGATCGCGGCGCCCACCTGGGCGATGACGGTGCTCCACGCCGAACCGGCGATGCCCAGGTCGAGCACGTAGACCGCGACGATCTCGAGGACCAGGTTGACGAGGTTCGCGACGAACACCAGCACCAGTGGTTTGCGCAGCTGGTTCACGCCGCGCATCACGCCGTGGCCGACGTACGCGATGAGCACGAAGGGCAACCCGACCGCGCTGATGCGCAGGTAGGTGGTGGCGTTCTCGAGCACGTCGCCACGGCCACCGATGAGCCAGCACAGCGGCCGGGCGCCGATGGCGAGCAGCGTGCCCATCGGGATGCCGATGAGCGCCGCCAGCTGCAGGCCGTTGGTGGCGACGCGTCGTGCTTCCGCCGCGTCGCCGCGGCCGTGCTGGAACGCGACGTCGGGGGTGAGGCCGTATTGCAGGGCCGCGGTGAGCGAGACGACGGTGAGCAGCACAGTGGAGGCGATCGCGAGACCTGCCAGCTGGGGCGTGCCGAGACGACCGACGATGGCCGTGTCGACCAGCACGTACATCGGCTCCACCGCGAGCGTGCCCAGCGCGGGGATGGCCAGGCGGACGATGCGGCGTTCGAGATCGTTGCGCAGCAGGCCCACGCGCCATGTTGCCACGGCGGTGGCCGCTCGCCCCCGAACGGAGGCGGGCGAGGGTCAGCGGTTCCAGGGAGCGCTGGGCGACACTGCGCCCGGCGCGGTGAGCACCTCGACACCGTCGTCGGTGACCAGGATGGTGTGCTCGAACTGTGCGCTGCGCTTGCCGTCGGCGGTGGCCGCGGTCCAGTCGTCGTCGAACACCATCTTGTGCTGCCACGTGCCTTGGTTGATCATCGGCTCGATGGTGAAGGTCATGCCGGGGCGCATGACCATGCTGGCCCGCTCGTCGAAGTAGTGCAGCACCTGCACGTCGGTGTGGAACTGCTCGCCGATGCCGTGACCGATGAACGCCTTGACGACACCCAGCTTGTGCTTCTTGGCGTGGTTCTCGATCGCGCGACCGATGTCGCTGAGCGGACGGCCGGGCTGCACGGCCTCGATGCCGTGCCACATGCACTCTTCCGTGACCTGCACGAGCTGCCGGCTGGCAGGGTCGACATCGCCGACGAAGAAGGTGGCGTTGGTGTCGCCGTGCACGCCGCCGATCCAGCCGGTGACATCGAGGTTGATGATGTCGCCGTCGTGGAGCACGGTGGTGTCGGGGATGCCGTGGCAGATGATCTCGTTGACGCTGGTGCACAGGCTCTTCTGGTAGCCGTGGTAGTTCAGCGTGCTCGGGTACGCGCCGCGCTCGATGTAGAGATCGTGCACGTACGCATCGATGTCGTCGGTGGTGATGCCCGGCCGGACGAACTCGCCGGCGAGGCGCAGGATCTCGGCGGCCACTGCGCCGGCGTGGCGCATGCGCTCGATGACCTCGGGTGACTTCACACGGTCTTCGCTCCAGCGCACCACTTCGCCGGTGTCGGCGTAGTGCGGGCGGGCGATGTGCGCGGGAACGGTGCGCATCGGTGACACGAGGCCCTTGGTGACCCGGCCTTCCAGAGGCTTGTGGCAGCGCTTGTACTTGCGGCCGCTGCCGCACCAGCAGGCGTCGTTGGCCTGAGGAAGCACGGAGGGTTGTCGGGTCTGCAGCACGGACGCGATTCTACGACGCGATCGAGCCGAGACGCTCCGCGGGACGACCGCTGACCCTTGTGAATTGTGACGAAGGTCCCTGACAGGGGGGTGGTTCGTGTGATGACATGGCGTGTCATGGAGCCATCACCGCAAGTCATTCAGGTCTTCCTGTTGGACGACCACGAGATCGTGCGGCGCGGCGTGCGCGAACTGCTGGAGAGCGAACCCGACATCGAAGTGGTGGGTGAAGCGTCCACGGCTGCCGAAGCGCTGCAACGCATCCCCGCAGTGCGTCCGCACGTCGCCGTGCTCGACGTGCGCCTGCCCGATGGCAGCGGCGTGGAAGTGTGCCGCGACGTGCGCAGCCAGCTCCCCGGGCTCGCCTGCCTGATGCTCACGTCGTTCAGCGACGACGATGCGCTGTTCGAGGCCATCATGGCCGGGGCGTCGGGCTACGTGCTCAAGCAGATCCGCGGCAACGACCTGGTCACCGCGATCCGCCGCGTGGCGCGCGGCGAGTCGCTGCTCGACCCCACCGTCACGGCCAAGGTGCTGCATCGTCTGCGCAACCCGAGCGAGGAGGACGAGCGTCTCGCCAAGCTCACGCCGCAGGAGCGCAAGATCCTGGATCTCATCGCCGAAGGTGCCACCAACCGCCAGATCGGCGTGGAGCTGCACCTGGCCGAGAAGACGGTCAAGAACTACGTGTCGAACATGCTGATGAAGCTGGGCATGAGCCGCCGCACGGAAGCCGCCGTGTTCGCGGTGAAAGCTGCCGCCGCCGTCCGCCAACCCAACGAGTAGCTCGTGCGAGTGAGCCGCGGCTCTCGGGCTTGGCGAAGCTTTTCATCACGGCATTCGTGATGAAACGCTTCCTGAACGATCGCAGTTGCACTTCTCGCTGGCCGACGACGAAAGCGGCCGACCCATGATCGCAAGAGTCGAACGAGACGGTCATCCGATCCTGGAGTTGGTGCTGGGCGACATCACGCAGCAGGACACTGACGCCATCGTGAATGCAGCCAACTCGTCGCTGTTGGGCGGCGGTGGTGTCGATGGTGCGATCCACCGCGCCGCGGGGCCCGAGCTCGTCGCCCGGTGCCGGCTCCTGGGCGGGTGCAGGACGGGCGAGGCCAAGGTCACTCCAGGTTTTCGTCTCGCTGCAGGCTGGATCATCCACACCGTCGGCCCGGTGTGGCGCGGCGGCGACAGCGGCGAAGCGCTGCTTCTTGCGTCCTGTTATCGGGAGGCCCTGGCGCGAGCCGATGAGGTCGGAGCGAGAACCATCAGCTTCCCGGCGATCTCCACTGGCATCTATCGCTATCCAACCGTCGAGGCAGCCCATGTCGCGGTGTCCACGGCGCTGGTCACGCCGAGTGCAGTCGAAGTCGTCAGATTCGTCTGCTTCGATCGAGCATCGTTCGATGCGTACCGGTCCGCCTTCGCCGAGGTTCGGCCCACCGAGTGAGCGTGCGCCGGTCCCGACCCGTCAGCTGCCGACGGGGACCTGCCAGCGGACGGTGGTGCCGTTGCCTTCGCCGGAGGTGACCGTGCAGGTGCCATTGAGGCGCGTGGCGCGGTCGTGCATGTTGAGCAGGCCACTGCCCAGACGGTGACTGCTGGGAATGCCTTCGCCGTCGTCGCTGATGACCACGGCGAGGCGGTCGCCGATGTGGCTCAGCGACACCTCCACCTTCTTGGCCTGTGCGTGGCGGGCCACGTTGCTGAGCGACTCGCGCACGATGGCGGCGACCTCGGTGGTGACGTCCTGGTCGATGCTGTCGAGCACGCCGTTGAAGTGCAGTGTCGGGCGGAACCCGAGGACTCTCGACGCGTCGTCGACGAGTTGGTTGACAACGACCCGGATGGTGCGGCCGGCGCTGCGCTTGCTGCTCAATCCGAAGATGGCCGTGCGCAGCTCGCGGATGGCGTCGTCCTGGTCGTCGAGGATGCGTTCGATCTTCGCCTTCGCGACCTCGGGCACCACCGGCAGCACGCTCTGCAGTGACAGGCCGGCGGCGAACAGTCGCTGGATCACTGTGTCGTGCAGGTCGCGCGCGATGCGCTCGTGGTCCTCGGCCAGCATCAGCCGGTTGCGGGCCGACTCGAGTTCGGAGTCGGCCATCCGGTTGGCAGTCACGTCGCGGACCGTGGCGATGACCACCTGCCGGCCGGTGAGCTCGGCGGGCGCGAGCGAGATCTCCACCGGGAAGACGGAGCCGTCCTTGCGCTGCGCCTTCAGGTCGAGCCCGCGCCCCATCTCGCGGCGATGCGGGGCCACCTGGTACGAGTCACGATGTGCTTCGTGCATGGTGCGCAAGTCACCCGGCAGCAGCATCTCGACGCGCTGGCCGAGCAGCTCCTCGCGCGGGTAGCCGAGCAGGCGCTCCATCTCACGATTGACCAGGATCATCTCGCCCGAGTAGTCGACGATCACGACGCCGTCCGGCATCGCCTCGACCACTTCGAGCAACCAGTGTTCCTCGTTCATGCGTGTTCCATCCTCCCACGTCGTGCCGAGGCGTCGGGAATCCGTGAACAGTCTGTCAACTCCGGGAGCTGGCAACATGATGCGATCGACTCATCGCCGCGCCCTTCCACGGTCCGAACGGTCGCGGCCGCGCGTCTCGACCTGTGGCTGTGGGCGGTGCGCCTCACCCCCACTCGTTCGGCCGCCACCGAACTGTGTCGGTCAGGTCGGGTGACCTGCAACGACCTGCCGGGGAAGGCGGCGACGCAGGTGAAGGTCGGCGACCGGATCGAGGCGCGCATCGCACAGCGCCACCGGATCGTGGAGGTCGTGCACGTGATCGACAAGCGCGTGGGAGCAGCGGTCGCTGCGGAGTGCCTGGTCGACCACAGTCCACCCGTGCCGCGCGACCAGGCCATGCCGGTCGCGCCGCGCGAGCGCGGTGCCGGGCGCCCCACCAAGCGCGATCGTCGCCTGATCGACCGGCTCCGCGGCGGCTGAGCGACTATCGCTGCAACACCGCGTCGGGCGTCAGCGACGAGAGCAGGTCGCGCACCGACAGCGTGGCGATGGCGATGGTCTGGTCGGCGATGCCGTACGGCAGCACCAGCACGTCGCCGAACGCGAACCCGCCACACGAGTACACGACGTTGGGCACGTAGCCGTCGCGGCGTTCCGCGGCGGGCGTGACGATGGGTTGCGAAGATCGGGCGATCACTCGCTCCGGGTCGTCGAGATCGAGCAGCAGCACACCGAGGGCATACGTGCGCATCGGCCCGACACCGTGGGTGAGCACCAGCCAGCCTTCGTCGGTCTCGATCGGCGAACCGCAGTTGCCCAGTTGCAGCAGGTCCCACGTGAGCGAGGGCGCCTGGATCTGCTCGCCTTCGGACCAGCAGCGCATGTCGTCGGAGAACGCGATCGAGTTGGTCTCGCGGTCCGACCGGGAGAGTGCCAGGTAACGCCCGCCGACCTTGCGCGGGAACAGCGCCAGCCCCTTGCCCTGTGCCGCGGGTCCGGCGAGTGGCGACACGGCGAACGACCGGAAGTCGTCGGTCTCGAGCAGGTGCTGCGCGATGTTGACGCCGTCGAACGCGGTGTAGGTGGCGTAGTGGACGGTGCTGCCGTCGTCGTGGGTGAACCGCACGAAACGGGCGTCCTCCATGCCGTGGTGCTCGGCCGGCGAGTGCGGCCACAGCACCCGCTCCGACAACGTCGCATCAACGGGGAAGGCTGCCTGGTACGCGCTCGAAGCGACGTGGCGGAGGTTGTCGATCGTGCCGGCGACGTCGCGACGAGTCGCGGCGTCGGCCATCAGCGCTGCCACCCCCGCCGCCAGTTCGGCGTCGTCGAAGGTGTCGGACAACGAGTCGAGAACGAGCGCGGCGTTCTCGCGATCGTCGTCGTGTTCACCGAGCTTGGCGTGGAAGACGCTTCGTCGATGCATGCTCGGTGACGTGGTCGCGAGCACAGGAAACGGGTCGGCGGGGTCGAGCGTGACCTTGCCCTCACGGGTGACGGTGCCGCTGCGGAAACCGATCGACGAGCGATGGCCTTCACCGACGCCGCGGACGCTCATCACGAACGGCATCACGCCGGTCGTGGCCGGGTCGTCGGTGGCGCTCGGGAAGGGCACGGCCGACGGGTTGCACAGCGCGGCACCCTCGATCGCGTACTCGTGGGTGAACGTCGCGCCGAGCAGCAGGCAGCGATCCTCCGACATGTCGGTCGTCCCCTCGGCGCGATCGGTGACCATCGCGGCGTGCTCGAGGAACGTGGCGTGCAGGTTCCTGTGCCGTGTGCCGAAGCGGTCGTCGAGATCGCGCACGGCCGCCTTCACGGCTTCCTCGTCGAGGTCGAGCACGCGTCGCAGCACCGGCGTCGCTCGCGAGTCGCCCGGGCCAACGTCTTCGCGTCCAGCGACGAACAGCCGCGTCACCACCCGTGTGACGTCGGGGTGCAGGTCGATCCCGGTGTCGGTGACCAGCGGGCTCACGGTGCAGTCACGAACGAGTCGGCACGCTGCATGGTGGACACGTACGCGAGCGTCGACTCGGCGCCCTGGTTGAGGTTGACGCGATCGCGGTGCAGGCCGTCGTAGCCGCCGCCGGAGCGCGTGTCGTGCATCACCAACCCGACGTCGTTCGCGCCTTCGAACCACGCGGCGGCGGCGGCGATGCCATCGATCCACTCCGCGTCGCCGGTCACCGCGTGCGCCCGGAAGCAGGCGTCGGCCATCGCTGCCACTTCGATCGGCTGCTGGTCGAACTGCGGGCCCATCTCGCCGGGAACACGTCCGTTCGCGCCCGTCACCGACAGGTGACCGTCGTGTGTCTCGATGACTCGCAACCACGACAGCATCGCCAGGCCGCGCTGCAGGTCCAGCGGCCGACCGAGCACGTCGCCCGCCGCGATGACCGCTTCGGCCACTGCGGCGTTGCCGTAGCGCAGCGTCGGTTCCGGCCACGCCCAGCGTGCGTCGGGTGACGTGGTGACCATGTCGAGCGTGTCGCTCAGCAGACCGCGCGCCGCGCCGTGCTGCGGGTCGATCGCTGCCACTTCGGCGGCACCCAGTGCGGCGAAGGCCATTGCTCGCACCCACTCGGATCGCTGACGGACGCCCTTGTCGAACGAGCGCAACGCCCACCGGCGGATGGCCGGGTTGCTGTGATGCGCGGCGGCGACACCGAAGCCCCACAGCGAGCGACCCCAGCAGTCTTCGGTGGTGGCCGCATCGGTCCAGTGTCCGGCTGCGTCCATCCGGTTGCGGCAGCGGCCGTCGGTGTCCTGCGCGCCGCGGACGAAGTGGAGGGCCAGGCGCGAGAGCATGTGTGCGTGACCCACGTCGGGCACGCGCGACGCCACCACGAGCAATCGCGCGTTGTCGTCGGTGCAGTAGCCGTGTTCGAGTCGCGGCGCAGTGCCGTCGGCATGCTCGAACAGGCCGCGTTGGTCGCTCATCGCGACCAGGTGCCGGAATGCCTCGTCGTGGTCGCGCATGTCGTGTTCGTGCTCGCTCACATCGCCACCGGCTCGCTGATCTGGTCGAGCTCGGCGCAGATGCCTGCATAGCGGGCGGCCACGGAGGCCCAGCTGAGCGACGGTGCGAGCCGTCGCGCCTCGGCGGTCATGGTGGCCAGCACCTCGGGGTCGGACACGACCGTGCGGATGGCGTCGGCCATCGCGGCCGGGTCGCCGTGAGGTACCACGATGCCGGCACCGGTGGCGAGGAGCTCGATGGCGTGAGGGAAGGCCGTCGCGATGACGGGTCGCCCGGCGGTGATGGCGTCGACCAGCACTCCCGAGGTGACCTGGTCGCGCGAGTCGTACGGCAGCACGACGACCGACGCCGAGGCGACGAAGCGGGTGAGCCGGCTGACGTTGCGATACGTGTCGTCGAAGGTCACCGACGCGGCGACGCCCCTCGCCCACGTGCGGCGCATCAACTCATGGCGGTATGCGTCGCCGTCGCGAGCGAAGATCTTCGGATGGGTGACACCAGCGACGGTGTAGCGGACTCGTGGGCGGAGGTCGCCGAGCAGTGCCACCGCATCGATGACGTGTTCGATCCCCTTGCCCGGTCCGAGCAAGCCCCACGTGAGCAGCTGCGGCGGCGCGACGCCGATGACTTCGGCCGTGGTGTCGCCGGGGCGCTCCGCCGCGGGGAGCGCAGCGCCGTGCGGCACGACCGCGACGTTGCGCGGATCCACCTCGTACGAACTGCACAGCCGGTCGTTGGCGGATTCGGTCATCACCACCACGCGGGCGGCGCGAGCGCACAGCTCTTCGAGCACTTCCTTCTGGTGCGGCGAGGGCACGAGCGGGACGGTGTGCAACACCACGATCGCGGGTGCGTCGAGCGCGTCGAGCAACTGGAGCACCTCGTCGCCGTCGACGCCGCCGAAGATGCCGTACTCGTGCTGCACGATCACGGCATCGCAGCGCGACAGGGTGGCTGCCGCGTTGCGCATCGAGGCGGTGCTCCCGTTGACCAGTTCGCTCACCACGGTCTGGCCCACCGACGCAGGTTCGGTGCCGTCGTTGATGCGCACCACGTCGACGCGGTGGCCGAGGTCGCGCAGGGCATTCGTCAACGCAGCTGCGAACGTGGCGAGGCCGCAGAGCTTGGGGGGATAGGTGCTGAGCATGCCGACCCGCTTGGTCGACGCTCCGGTGAAGGTGTGCGCAGAGCTGTGAGTGGGCATGGGGCCTCCTCGTAAGAGGAGGAGACGTCGAGCCTGCACAAGGCGGAAGCGCTACGGCCATCCTGCCCAAACGAGGCGACTCTTCCCGGAAGAGGCCAGGCTACCGGTGGTGCGCGGTCAACAGTCCGGCGGCGGAGCCGCCATGCGTCACGTTTGAGCAGGTGCGATGAGCGATTCCTGGCAGCTGTCGCACAGCCACCAGTCGGCGGGTCCGGTGTGGACTTCGGCCTCGGGGCAGGGGAACTGCTGGAGGCAGCGCCAGCACCGGCGTGTCGCGGCCGCTGGCTCGGGGGCAACGGTGTTCACGTGAAGCTCGATTCCACTGGGCCGGAGGCCCTCGACCCTGACGCTATCGCTGATACACCAGGCTGCCGTCGACCCAGGTCTGGTCGACGAGTGCGCCGGGCACCTCGTCGCCGGCGATGGCCGTGATGTCGCGGTCGAGCACCACCAGGTCGGCGCGTGCACCCACGCGCAGCTCGGCTGCGTCGTCGTCGAACGCCTGATACGCGGTACCGGCCGTGTACGCGTGGATGGCCTGCAGGATGGGCAGCCGCTCGTCGGGCAGCCAGCCGTCGACGGGCTCGCCGTGCTGGTTGCGGCGCGTGACCGCGACCGCGAGGCCGTCGAGCGGCCGGTGCGACGACACCGGCCAGTCGGAGCCGAAGCTCACCCGCGCACCCGACCGCGCGAGCGAGGCGATCGGGTACTGCAGCGCGCTGCGCGTGGGGCCGAGTCGGGGGAAGGTGAGGTCGAGCTGCGACTCGTCGAGGCAGGCCCACAGCGGTTCGAAGTTGGCGATCACTCCCAGTGCGGCGAATCGGCCGTAGTCGGCGGGATGCACGAGCTGCGTGTGCGCGATGACCGGGCGTCGGTCGCGTGGGCCGTTCATGCGGGCGGCGAACTCGATGGCGTCGAGTGCCATCCGCACCCCTCCGTCGCCGATGGCGTGAATGTGGATCTGGAAGCCATCGGCGTCGAAGGCGCGGGCTGCCTCGGCCAGACCCTCCGGGCTCCAATTGGGGAGTCCGCAGGTGTGGTGATCGTCGTCGTACGGCTCGAGCAGGTAGCCGGTGCCGGCTTCGATCACCCCGTCGGCGAAGAACTTGACGGTGCGCGCGTCGAGCCAGGCGCGTGCGACCGGGTCGCGGCGCAGTGCGTCGCGTGCGTCGACGAAGCGCGGGAGCTGTCGAGGCCAGCGGATGGGGTCGGCCCAGAGTGCGGCGTTGATGCGGCAGGTGAGCGCACCGCGCCGCGCGCCGTCGGCGTAGACCTCCAGCTCGTCCAACGCCATCGCCGCTTCCTGGGCCCACGCGATGCCCTCGCTGCTGAGGCTGTGTTGCGCGGTGGCGAGGCCGCGGTCGTGCGTGGCGCGGGCGAGGGTGGGGATGTGCCGGTCGAGCAGTTCCATCGCGCCGTACTCGAGCAGCATGCCCACCGGTGTGCCGTCGCCGTGACGCACGATGGTGCCGAGTGCGGGCTCTGGTGTGGTGGCGTCGATGCCGGCGACGGCGAAGGCGGCCGTGTTGCACCAGGCCGCGTGGTAGTCGGTGGGGTAGAGCACCACCGGTCGGTCGGCGCACGCGGTGTCGAGCAGCGCACTGCTGCCCATGCCGCCCGGCAGCAGCGGTGGGTGGTAGCAGTGACCGATGATCCATGGGTCGTCCGGATGCGTGGCGGCCCAGTCGCGCACTCGTTGCAGCACGTCCTCGATCGTGTGCTGGTCGGTGAGGTCGAGCCCGTTCAGGTTGACGCCGCCGTGCAGGGGGTGCGCGTGGCCGTCGCGGAACGCCGGCAGCAGTGGCCGCCCGGCGAGCTGCACCACCTGGCCGAAGGTGGCGGTCCACGTGGCGGCCTCCTCGCCGATCGCCACGATGCGATCGTCGTGCACGGCGAGCGCGGTGACTGGCGCCCCGCTGAAGGTGATGATCGGCCCGCCCGTGAACAGCACTGTCCCCATGCCGAGACAGTATCCGTGACTCCGAACGTCGGCGGCGCCTGCTGTCGCTCGGGTGTGGAACAGTGTGCCGATGGACGACGGAGCGCCGCTCACCGACCCGCTGGCACACGTGTGGGTGCCGGTGGGTGTGCCCGGTTTCAGCGGTGGCGAGAAGGCTCGGCGGCAGGAGCTGCTCGGCGAGCGGTTCGGTGCCGACGGGTGGAGGTTCGGTCACTACGTGCGCGGCTCCATCGTGTCGCCGGCGGTCGCCATCCTCGAGTACGAAGCGTCGTACCGCCACTTCCTGCGAGCTCGCCCGGCGCTGGTGCAGTACCTCACCGCCGAGTGCGGCAACGTCTACGACTGGGCGCCGGCCAACGTGTTCGACGACGACTACGAGCAACCGCACACGGCGATGAACCACTACCAGGACATCTCGGTTCGGCGTGTCGTCGCCGAGCTCGTCGACGATCCGACATGGCCCTCGGTGGTCGACACCGACACCGAGGTCGCCGATCTGCGCGATCTGGGCACCGGCGACTTCCATCACCTGCCGCGAGCGCGTGGTTTTCGCGGCGACGGATTGCTGCAGATCCGAGGCGCGGACTCTCCCGGATTCGTGCTCAACCCGGCACTGGTGCCGGTGCACGACCCCGCACTGGTGGTGAACTCGCCGGGCTCCACCGAGTGGTACCTCGCGGAAGGGTGCGCGCATCTCTCGGTCGAGGCGTTCTGGCAGATGAGCAAGGTGGTAGAGGTGCGGTACGACCGCTTCCTCGCGCTCGGTGCGTTGCGCGAACGGCCGCTGGAGGGGCTGTGAACCTGCCGGTGCTGCTGGGGCCGGCCAGCGTCGATCGCTACGTCGCGCAAGGTGTGGAGCTGCCGGGCGGCGGCGCCCTCAACATGGCGTACCACTGGAGCCGCCTCGGCCTGCTGTTCCACTTCCTCACGCGGGTCGGCGACGACCACCCGGACCTGTTCCTCTCGTTCATGCGCCGCCACGGCATCGAACACTCTCCCTCGGTCGTCGGCAACGGTGTGTCGGCGTCCATCGACATCGTCATCGAGGACGATCGCCAACCGTTCATGGACCACTTCGTGGAAGGCGTGTGGAGCGACTTCCGGCTGACGGCCGCCGAGGAGGCGCTCGTGCGCGACGCACCTCGACTGCACGTCGTGCTGGTGGAGGCCGTCGCCGCGGAAGTGCATCGACTGGGTGAAGCGGGTGTGCTTGCCGATGTCTCCGTCAGCGGTGACTTCCTCAGCTTCCGCCACTACACCGTCGAGCGGTTCGCCGAGACGATGGCGTTCCTCGACGTGGGCATCATCGGGTGGCCAGGCGCGATCGACGACCCGGTCGTGTCAGGCGTGCGCGAGGTCGCGTTCGAGCTCGGCAAGCTGGTGGTGATCACGCTCGGTTCGCGGGGCGTGCTGGTGCTCGACGGACGCAACGAACCTCACGAGCAGTTCGTCGCCGTGCACGCGCTGCCGGTGCTCGGCACCACGGTGGGCTGCGGTGATGCGTTCGTGGCCGCGTTCCTCGCGCGCTGGTGGCGCGACGCTGACGTGATGGCGGCGGTGGAATCCGGGAAGGCCGGTGGCGCTGCCGCGACGGCCTGGCTGCGCCCGCTTCCGGACGACGCGTACAGCTCGTAGTCGCCCCGTCGGGCGGCGGCGCTAAGAGTGCGTGAAGGCCGTGGATTCGCGGCGTCAGTGGTCGCACACTGTCCTTGTCATGGACCGCTCAACCACTTCCTCCAAGGGCCAATTCGCAGTGCTCGCCGTCGTCGTCGGGCCGTTCGCCGCCATCGCCTTCGCCGCGGCAACCGCGACCGCGAGCGACGACATGAGCGTCGCCAACGTCGCACTCGTGCTGGCGATGATCACCGTCGCGGCTGCGCTCACGCAGTGGTCCGCCGGCGTGCTCACCTCGATCGCCGCGGCGCTCTCGCTGAACTACTTCCACACCGAGCCGGTGCACTCGTTGCGGATGAGCGACGGCACCGATGTGCTCGCCGTGGTGTTGCCCGGCCTGGCCGGCGTCGGCGTCAGCGCCGCCACCGCACTGGGCGTCCGTCGGTCGGTGGTGCGGCGCCACGAAGCAGGCTCGGCCAGTGTCGCCAGTCGCCTGAGCTCGTCGCTGCACGCGCCGCAGCCGGCGGTGGAGCTGTGGCACGGCGCGATCGATGTGGCGACGCCACAGCTGGCGATGGTCGATGCCCGACTGGAGCGCAATGGCACCAGTGGTCTGCCGGTGGTCGCCCGCGGGAGCGAACAGGACGTGATCGTGCTGACTGAGGCCGGCGCGGTCGTGCCGTTCCGCAACCCGCGCCACGCGGATCAGCTGGTGCTGGTTCCGCGTCAGGGACTCGGCCCGATCACGCTGGATCGGCGCATCGTGTTCGCATTCGCCGACGAGCTCGAGCTCGCACTCGAGGGCCGGCTCGGCCGAACCGATTTTTCGCCGCTAAGAACGCGTTAACCCGCGTCTGAGCACGCTGCCCGTCCGGCATCGTGAGGTCGCCGCGTCGTCGGCGTCCTATGGCAGCACTCAAACGCATCCTTCTCGGCTCGCCGCTGTCGAGCGCCGACGAACACCACCAGCGTCTCAGCAAGAAGATCGCTCTCCCCGTCTTCGCGTCCGACGCCATCTCGTCCACCGCGTACGCCACCGACGAGATCCTGGTGGTCATCGTGCTGCAGGCAGGAGTCGGCGTCACGGCGTTCCAACCGCTCGTGCCGATCGCCCTCGTGGTGTGCGCACTGATGGTGATCGTGGTGCTCAGCTACCGCCAGACCATCATGGCCTACCCGTCCGGCGGTGGCGCCTACATCGTCAGCCGCGAGAACCTCGGGGTCATCCCGTCGTTGGTCGCGGGCGCATCGTTGCTCGTGGACTACATCCTCACCGTGGCGGTCAGCGTCGCCGGCGGCGTGCTGGCGATTCGAACTGCCACCGGTTTCGATCCTCAGTGGACCGTACCGGTCTCTCTGCTGTGCGTGGCCGTGATGACGGTGATGAACCTGCGTGGCGTGAAGGAGAGCGGCGCCGCGTTCGCTGGGCCGACGTACTTCTACATCGTCATGCTCATTGCCCTCATCGCCACCGGGCTGTACCGCATCTTCGTGCAGCACGTGGGTCCGATCCCCGACTCGTTGCTCAGCGAAGCGGCCAGGGAGGAGAAGCAGCAGGTGGGCACGCTCGGCCTGTTCATGCTGCTGCGCGCCTTCTCGTCCGGTGCCGTCGCATTGTCCGGTGTCGAGGCGGTCTCCAACGGCGTGCCCGCGTTCGCCAAGCCGGAGAGCAAGAACGCGGCCACCACGCTGATGTGGATGGGTGGCATCCTCGGCACGACGTTCCTCGGGGTGTCGGTGCTCGCGTCGCACTTGAAGCCGTACCGCAGCCACGAGGACGGCAATGGTCTCGGCCTGATGGCCGAGTACCTCTACAACGGTCGCGGCGTGATGTTCTGGCTGACGATGATCGGCACCTTCCTCATCCTGATCCTCGCCGCCAACACGGCCTACGCCGACTTCCCTCGCCTTGCGTCGATCATCGCCAAGGACGGGTTCGTTCCTCGCCAGTTCTTCAACAAGGGTGCGCGGTTGGTGTTCTCCAACGGGGTGCTGTTCCTCGCGATCATCGCCGGTGGACTGATCGTCGCCTTCAACGGCGACATCTCGAAGCTCATCCCTCTCTACGCGTTCGGTGTGTTCACCGGCTTCACGCTCAGTCAGAGCGGCATGGTGCGTCACCACCTGCGCCTTCGGGAGGGGTCGTGGCGCATCGGCATGACGATCAACGCAGTCGGCGCGGTCACCACCGGCATGATCGCCGGCATCGTCGTGGTCTCCAAGTTCTCCGAGGGCGCATGGATCCCCGCGGTGCTGATCCCGGTGACCGTGATGGCCTTCCGCTCCATCGGGCGCCACTACGACAAGGCGCGCGCCGCTGTGGTCGCCGAACCCGGGTATCGACCGCGTCGCGAGACGCACACGATGGTCGTGCTGGTCGGCGGCATCAACAAGGGCGTGCTGCACGGCATCCAGTACGCGCGGTCGCTGAACCCGGACCGCATCATGGCGGTCACCGTGGCCACCGACGACGATGATCGCCGGCGCATCGAGCAGCAGTGGCGCGAGCACGACGTGCCCATCGAGCTGCACACCGTGTACTCGCCGTATCGCGAGCTGACGGGGCCGATCATGAAGTTCGTCGACGAGCTCGACCAGCTGTACCAGGACGACATCATCACGGTGGTCATCCCGGAGTTCGTCAGCAGCTGGAGCACGCAGTGGTTGCACAACGGCAGCGCGTTCGCGCTGAAGGCGAAGCTGCTGCACCGGCCGCACACCGCGGTGGTGTCGGTGCCGGTGCACATGCACGACGGCCGAATCGACGAGACGTGAAGAACGGAGAGCAGCGATGCACGTCGTAGTGGTGGGTTGTGGGCGAGTCGGCTCCACGGTGGCGCGCCAGTTGGTCGAGGCCGGGCACGAGGTGGTCGTCATCGACAAGAACGCCGGCTCGCTCGATCGTCTGAGTGCGAACTTCGGTGGGCGAACGATGGTGGGCGTCGGGTTCGATCGCGGTGTGCTGCGCCGCGCCGGTCTCACGGATCGCAGCGCGGTGATGGCCGTGACGAGCGGCGACAACTCCAACATCCTCATCGCGCGCGTGGCGCGAGAGACGTTCGGCGTCGAGCGAGTCGTCGCCCGCATCTACGACCCGCGTCGCGCCACGATCTACGAGCGACTGGGCATCCCCACCGTCGCGTCTGTGGGCTGGACCGCCGGCCGCGCGCTGCGACTGGTCCTGCCCGACAACGAGTCCGCCGAGTGGACCGACCCCACGTCGCAGTTCGTGCTCGTCGAGCGGCGGGCTCCGGCGTCGGCGGCAGGACGACCGGTCAGCGAGTTCGAGGCGCCCGGCACGCGCGTCGTGCTGCTCACCCGACTCGCGCAACCGCAGGTGCCGGCCCAGTCGATGCTCGTGCAGCAGGACGACGTTCTGCACGTCATGGTTCCCGCGGACGGATCGTCGCGCGACGTGTTCGCGCTCGAGGACGGAGGTCACCGATGAAGGTCGTCATCGCCGGCGCGGGAAGCGTCGGTCGCTACATGGCGATGCAGCTGCTGGCAGCGCATCACGAGGTCACGATCATCGATCAGGCATCGGCAGTGGCGACTCGCCATCGCGACCAGATGGAAGGCATCACCTGGCACATCGGCGACGCGTGCGAGCTCGACACGCTGGCCGCCACCGGGTGCGCGAACGCCGATGTCGTCGCGGCGGTCACGGGCGACGACGAGGACAACCTGGTCGTCTCGTTGCTCGCCAAGCAGGAGTTCGCAGTGCCGCGGGTCGTTGCTCGCGTCAACAACCCCGACAACGAGTGGATGTTCAACGAGATGTGGGGCGTCGATCTCTCGGTCTCCACTCCGCATCTGTTGACTGCGCTGGTCGAGGAAGCAGTGAGCGTCGGTTCGTTCGTGCGGCTGCTCTCGCTGGAGGGTGGGCGTGCGCGGTTGGCGGAGGTGACGCTGGCCGCAGGGTCGCCGGCCATCGGCATCGAGCTGGCTGCGCTGGGCATGCCCCGTGAGTCGACGGTGGTGGCCGTGCTGCGCGATGGCCACGTGGTGGTGCCGCGCGGCGACACCGTGCTGCGCGACCTCGACGAAGTGCTGGTGCTCGTCACCGGCGACAGCGACGACGACGTCCGCCGGCTGTTGGTGGGCTGACTCGTGGGCCTGTTGCGTCGACGAGCGGTGGCCAGCCCCGAGCCGGACGACCCGTATGGCCCCACCGTCGCCATCGGCGAGGCGGAGGCGCGCACCCCGGTGCGCGTGGTCGGACAGGTGTCGCGCATGCGTGCTCGCCCCACCACTGGCGTCCCCGCGCTGGCCGTCACCATCAGCGACGACACCGGCTCCATCGTCGCCGTCTGGACGGGCCGCCGCGAGATCGGTGGCGTCACGCTCGGTCGCCGCCTGCTGATCGAAGGCGTGGCCCTCCGGCGCGCCGGCCATCTCGAGTTCACCAACCCCGCGTACACCCTCCTGCCCTGAGCGAACGTTCCGCTGCCTCGATACGGTGGCGGCGTCGGCTTCCCCCGCCCATCACTGGTGACGAAGGAGGATGGCCGTGCACGATCTCGGTCGATTGGTGCGCGACTCGGGCGGTTCCAATCCGCGTCTGGCGTTGGCTTCACTACGAGCGCTGGAGGATGAGCTCGATTGGCTGTTGGTGCGGGCAATACGGCTGGCTCGCGACGACGGCTACGACTGGGGTCGCATCGGCCGCCTTCTCGGCCGCTCCCGGCAGTCGGCCCGTCAGCGCTACCAGCGCCTCGCGCCGCGCCAGCCGCCAGTGCCGCCTCACCTGCGCGGTCGCACCGACGTCGAGCGGCATCACCTCGATGTCGCGGAGTCGACCGCCGACCTGCGCCGACGGCGCGAGTTCGAAGCCGGCGACGCCGTGTTCTGGTGAGCTCGACGACAGCGCCCCGAGGCGCAGCACAGTTCTCTTCAGCGCAGCGACAACTCTTGATGCACCTGGTGCACGGAAAATTGTCGCTGACCGAAACGAAACGTTCGGACCGACCAGGAGTTCGCAGGCCGCGTCGGGCCGAGGGAGCCCGCGACGTGGCCGGTCAGCGCTTCTTCAGCGGCGCTGCCTTCTTCGCCGCTGCCTTCTTCGCCACTGCCTTCTTCACCGCAGCCTTCTTGGCCGGCGCTCGGCGTGGTACGGCGGCGACGTGCGTGCTGCCGCGGCGCATCGGCGGCGCGGGTTGTGGCACGGCCCACTCCGTGCCGGTCGCTTCGAACAGGCGGCCGATCTCGGCGATGCACATGTCGGCCATGTCCCACACATCGGGCACCAGCTCGCGTGCCGCGATGATGCCGAAGTCGAGGCGGTCGAGGTAGCTGTGCACCGTGATGTTGAGGCCCATGCCGTCGGTGACAATGGAGACGGGGATGTAGGCATCGAGCTTGGCGCCGGCGAAGTAGAGCGGCTGGCGTGGCCCCGGCACGTTGGAGATCGTGAGGTTGGCGGGCAGGTTCACGCGGCTCGACAGTCGTGACATGAGCCGCATCGCCGCGGTCGCGACCACCGGCGACGCGGTTTGTGTGATGTCGATGAGGGTCTCTGCCGGCACCAGCTCGAGCTGACGCTTCGCCGAGGCCATGGCCTCCTTGCACAGGGCGACGCGCTCCAGCGGATCGGCGCAGTTCGTGGGCAGGTCGGCGATGATGCTGCTCACCCGGTTGGTCCACGGGTCGGTCTCGTCGCCGGTGCGGATGCTCACCGGCACCATCGCGCGCAGTGGCTTGTCGGGCAGGGCATCGTGCTTGATCAGGTACTCGCGCAGCGCGCCCGCACAGATCGCCATGACCACGTCGTTGAGGGTGCCGCCGGTGGCGTTCTTCAGCGCCTTCAGGTTCTCCAGCGAGGTGCCGCGCATGGCGAAGCGACGATGCGCGGTGATGGGACGGTTCCACGGGGTCGGCGGCGCCGGGGTGAGCGGGAGCTGCACCCGACGCTCCTGATCGGTGAGGCCGCTGCTGTTCACGCCGGTGAGGCTCTTGATCGCGTCGCGAGCCGTGGTGGCCATCTTGCTGACGCTGCTGACGCCGAACACCTCGGCGAGGTTGCGCACCAGCCGCAGCTGCAGCCGCACGCCCTTCACCGGATTGCCGGCCAGGTTCTGCAACGTGTGCTGGAGCATCTCGCTCTGGCTGGGCGGGCGTTCGCCCTTCCACTCCACGGCCTCCGGCGGCGGCGCATCGGGGTCCGTGCTCGTGAGCATGCTGAGCAGCAGCACGCCGGCCGCGCCGTCAATGGTGGCGTGGTGGAGCTTGGTGAGCATGGCCCAGCGGCCGTCGGCCAACCCCTCGATGACGTACACCTCCCAGAGCGGTCGGGTGCGGTCCATCTGTCGGCCGACGATGCGCGACACCTGCTCGGTGAGCTGGTCGGCGCCGCCGGGCGGCGCGAGGCCGAGGTGCCGCACGTGGTAGTCGAGGTCGAACTCGTCGTCGTCGATCCAGTACGGGTGGTCGAGCGAGAACGGGACGTCGACCAGCTTGCGACGCATCGGTTCCGCTTGGCCGACGAGTGAGCCGAACCGTTCGTGGACGGCTTGGTACGGGTCGAAGTCGGGGCTGGGCCGCTCGTAGATGGCCAACCCGCTCACGTGCCCGAAGGTGGTGGCGGTCTCCATGTAGAGAAAGCTCGCATCGAGCCCGGTGAGCTGCTTCATGGGGACATCATGACGCATCTGAAAACCGGACACATCCTGTCCATGTTGACCGCCTGTCTCGGGCGCTCTGACACACTGGGCGCATGGGCAAGACCTACGACCAGATCGACGATGGCCTGTCGGCGTTCATCGCCGCTCAGCACATGTTCTTCGTGGCCACCGCACCCACGCACGGCGGCCGGGTGAACCTCTCCCCGAAGGGGCTCGACACACTCCGCATCCTCGACGATCGGCGGGTGGCCTACCTCGACCTCACCGGCTCCGGCATCGAGACCATTGCGCACTTGCGCGACAACGGCCGCATCACGCTCATGTTCTGCGCGTTCGAGGGTCGGCCCAACATCGTGCGGGTCTACGGCACGGGGCGTGCAGTGCTGCCGGGCGCCGCGGGTTTCGACGAGCTGGTCGCGCAGTTCCCTGCCAACCCCGGCGTGCGGTCGGTGATCGTCGTCGACGTGGAGAGTGCATCCGACAGCTGCGGGTTCGCGGTGCCGACGTACGAGTACGTGGGTGACCGCGATGTGCTCACCAAGTGGACGGAGCGCAACAGCGACACCCTCGACGAGTACCGATTGGCGAAGAACTCGTCGAGCATCGACGGGCTGCCGGGCTTGCCCCGCTGACGGCGCCCTCGTCAGCCGGCGGCGACCGGCCAGTGCTCGGCGAGGAGTTCGAGGCTGCGCACTCGCGCGGACAGGTCGTAGGCGACCGACGTCACCATCAGCTCGTCGGCACCCGTGCGCTCGGCCAAGTTGCGCAGCTCGGGCACCACCGTGTCGACCGTGCCGACGAGGCGGCTGCTGGGCAGCCGGTTGGCCTGCTCCATGTCGGGGTGCACCGACGCGTCGTGCGGCGAGGGCAGTCGGATGAAGCGGCCCGTTCGCCGACCGAGTGCGGTGAGTCGACCCGGCGCGGCATGCCAGTCGGCGTCTTCCACCGTGTCGGCCACGAGCACGTTGGCGGTGACGATGAGGTGCGGTTCGGCGAGCGCCACCGACGGCTCGAACAGCGTGCGGTACAGCTCGGCCGCGTGGAGCGTGCCGCCCATGTCGAAGTGGTGGGCGAACGCGAAGCCGAGGCCGAGTTGTGCGGCGAACTGCGCGCTGTAGTCGCTGCTGCCGAGCAGGAAGATGGTGGGCGCGCTGGTGGCCGCCGGCGTGGCCGAGAACTGGTCCCACAGGCCGGTGCTCGCCCGCTGGTCGCCGAGCAGGCCCATCAGGTCGATGAAGTCGCGCGGGAACGTGTCGGCGCCGAGCAGGTCGGGCGAGCGGCGAAGCGCGGCAGCGGTGCGTTGGTCGGTGCCGGGGGCGCGACCGATGCCGACATCGATGCGGCCCGGGTGCAGGCTCTCCAGCAGCGCGAACTGCTCGGCCACCACCAGCGGTGCGTGGTTGGGCAACATCACACCACCGGAGCCCACGTGGATGCGCGACGTGATGGCCGCCAGGTGTGCCATCAGCACGGTGGGCGAGGTGCACGCGACACTGGGCATGTTGTGGTGTTCGGCCACCCAGAACCGTTGGTAGCCGAGCTCGTCGGCGCGCACTGCGAGCGCTGCCGTGGTCTGCAGCGCGCCACCACTGGACTGGCCGTCGTTCACCACCGACAGATCGAGCACGGACAGAGGCACGTTGGGGGGAACCGTCACCCGCCACACGGTACGAGCGGATCGCGGTGATCGACACGCGTGTGACGGGCGACAGTGAAACCTGCCTCGAGAGCCAGCGACGGCGCACGGCGATGGCGCGACCGTGAGCGCGGGCACCACCAACGGTGCTCCAGAGCTGGGGGTTTCATCATGTATCTGTTCAATCGTGGCCGTGTCGCCCACCCCGATCACTTCACCGATGCTGTCGTCTGGGCCGTCGACATCGCCGGCAAGGCGTCGAGCGTCGCCGGTGTGCAGGTGGAGGCGTGGGCGTCGGTGCTCTCGCCGGACGCGGGCACCATCGTGTGGACGGCAGTCTTCGACACGCTCACCGACTGCGAAGCGGCGATGGACAAGTTGGGCGCCGACTCCGCGTACAACGCGGCCGTCACGAGTGGTGCTGCGCTGTTCACGGGAGCCGTCACCGACGGCATGCTCAACCTGATCAGTGGGCCGACCGGCTCCGAGCCCGACTACGCGTACGTGGCGTCGGTGCATGCCACGGCAGCCAACGGTCAGATCGCTGCGGCGATGCAGCACGGCGTCGCGCTCGCCGCGGCCGCCACCGCGACGGGCGGACTCACCACCATGTTCGGGGCTGAGGTCACCGGGCCGTACGGCGGGGTGCGCTGGCTCACCGGTGCACCGAGCATCGCGGCGCTGGAAGCGTCGATGGTCGCGGTCAACAGCGACCCGGGGTTCGTCGCGCTGGTCGACGGTGGAGGTGGCCTCTTCCAGCCCGGTGCGCAGCAGCTGCTCTTCCGACGCATCGGCTGAACGGTCATTCAGGGTTCTGTCACGGAGGGTGCGCGACGACGGCTACGTTCGCGGCCACACGCCGCGGAGGAACCATGTCACGTCTCGTTCGGAATCGTTGGTCAGCTTGCCTCGTCGCCGGAGCGCTCGTCCTGGGTGCGTGTGCCGATGACGATGAGGCGACGCCGGCCACCACGATCGACGCGTCGGCCACTCACCCGGAGCTGGGTGCCACGAGACTCAGGGTGATGACCTTCAACGTGTGGCTCGGCGGCGGCCTGGTGGCCTCGACCAAGGTGGTCGAGGCCATCGAGGCGAGTGGCGCGGATGTGGTGGGTCTGCAAGAGGCTGCCGGCAACACACGAGCCATCGCCGATGCGCTCGGTTGGTACGCCGAACCGCGGCTGCACGTCGTGTCACGGTTCCCCATCATCCAGCCGCCCGAGGGCGAGGGTGCCTACGTGTTCGTGCAGCTGGCGCCCGGGCAAGTGGTTGCGGTCGGCAACGTGCACCTGCCCTCCGACCCGTACGGACCGGAGCTCGTCCGCGACGGCGAGCCGCTGGAGGTGGTGCTCACCAACGAGGTCGACACCCGCCTGTCGGCACTCGAGCCGCTGCTGCCCGCGTGGCAGTCGGTGGTGGATCTCGGCATCCCGCTGTTCGTCACCGGCGACTTCAACGCGCCGTCGCATCTCGACTGGACCGACGACACCGTCGATGCACTGCCGCACATGAAGTATGCGGTGGAGTGGCCGGTCTCGATGGCGATGGAGGAGGCGGGCTTCACCGACACGTTCCGCGCAGCGAACCCGGACCCGGAGAAGGACCCGGGCCGCACGTGGACGTACGGGTACCCGTACCCCCGTGTCCGCGACGGCGAGGTCATCGATCGAATCGATCTGGTGTGGTCCTCGGCCGGTGTCGAGGTGACCGCGAGCGAGGTGGTCGGCGAGACGGGTACGGCCGATGTCGACATCCCCATCGACCAGTACCCGTCGGATCATCGAGCGGTGGTGTCGACGGTGATGGTCGATCCCGCAGAGCCTCCGTTCTTCGTCGCGGTCGAGCAGCATCGCGTCGAGCGCGGCGACCGCTTCGGCGTGCGCTATCACGCCGCAGGCGGCGAAGACGTCGACCGCATGGTGGTGGTCGAGGCCGGCGCATCGGCCGCCGGTGGCGAGGGCATCATGTGGCTGCCACCGATGGAGGCCGAGTTCTTCGGTCAGGTGCTGTTCGGCACCGGCGACCTGGAGCCGGGCGAGTACGAGGTGGTGCTGCTCACCGCCGACGACGAGGAGCTGTCGCGGTCGCGCTTCTGGGTGGTCGAGGCCGGCGCGCCACCGACGCTCGAGGTCGCAGGGTCGTACGCGGTCGGCGATGGGATCGAGGTCGCGTGGAGCAACGCACCGGGTGAACGGTTCGACTGGGTCGGCATCTACGCCGCCGGGGAGATCGACCTCTACAACGGCTACCTCGCGTTCGCGTACATCGAGACAGCGGTCGACGGGAGCTACGAGTTCACGGCTGACGACTTCGGCGATGAGCTTCCTGCCGGCGACTACGTCGCGATCCTCGCGAGCGACGACCATTACATCGTTCTCGCGTCGGCCGCCTTCACTGTTGGCTGACGCTCGAGCCGTGCGAGACTTGCTCGCATGACGAGTGCGGTGCGCAGGTTGGTGCAGACGATGCCGAAGGCGGAGCTGCACCTGCACCTCGACGGGTGCCTGCGGCCCGCCACCGCCCTCGAGCTGGCGGCGCAGTACGGCGTCGCCGCACCGCGCACGTTCGCCGGCATGTTCGATGCGTTGGTCGCGCCCGCGCACCCCGGGTCACAGGCGGAGCTGTTGAAGTCGTTCGAGCTGCCGCTGCGGCTGATGCAACACCGCGAGGCCCTCGCACGCATCACCACCGATCTGGTGGAGGACAAGGTGGCCGATCGTGTGCGGTACATGGAGATCAAGTGGGCGCCGGCGTTCCACTGCGAGGGCGGGCTCTCTCTCGGCGAAGTGATCACCGTCGTCGCCGACGCGGCGGCTGCCGCGGCCGAGCGCTGTGGGGCGGTCGTGCGTCTCACGGTGGTGGCGCTGCGCAGCGCCGACCCGTCCGCCAACGTTCAGCTGGCCCACGAGGCGGTGGCGCACCGAGCGCTCGGCGTCACCGGCTTCGATCTGGCGGGCTTCGAGGCGGCCCACCCCGATCCCACCATCCACGCTGAGGCGTTCGACGTGGCGCGGGCCGGTGGGCTCGGGCTCACCGTGCATGCCGGCGAGCTGCTCGACGACGGTGCGTTGGTGCGTCGCGCCCTCGAGCTCCGACCGCACCGCATCGCGCACGGTGCCTCGGCCATCGGCGACGCGGCGTTGATGGCCGAGCTCGCCGAGCGCGGCATCACGCTCGACCTGTGCCCCACCAGCAACGTGCAGGCGGGCACGGTCGCCGAGTTCCGCGAGCACCCGCTCGTGCGCCTGCTGCGCGCCGGCGTGCCGGTGACCATCAACACCGACGACACCACCATCAGCGACGTCACGTTGTCGGAGGAGTGGCTGTCGTGCGTCCGCGAGCTGGGCCTCACCCTGCCAGAGCTGTGGGCGTGCAACCTGCACGCGTTGCAGGTGGCCTTCGTCGACGAGCCGACACGTGCGACGCTGCTCGCCGAGTTCCGCGGGTGGGGTGCGGCCATCCCCGAGTTGCACCCGACCTGACGCGGCGGTCAGGCGCGCAGCACCAGCAGGAACTGGCCGCCACCGGCTTCCACCTCGGTGGTGGCGCCCATCTCCGGCGCCAGCCTGCCGACCCGGTCCGCGAGCCAGGTGGCCGCGTCGTGCGCGTCGGCGCGAGTGGGGCAGCGAGCCATGATCTCGCGCCCGCCCTTGCGCTGCAGGCGCTCGACGGTGGTGATGATCGGCGCCGGGTCGACCACGAACAGGTGCGCCGGCCACGGCACGACGGCCGCGACGGCGCCCTTCTTCGTGTTGCACGCTCGGTGCGCGAGCCGATCGTTCGCGCCGGGGGCCATGCCTTTGCTCTTCGCCTTCGTCAGCCGGCTGTCGACGCTCGGGCCGCGGTCGTCGTTGACCGAGCGCGTGCGATCGACCGGCTCGTCGCACAACCAGCAGCGCCAGCCGTCGCGGTCACCGATGTCGTCGAGCCTGCTCATACGTGCAGGCTACGGATCGCTACGACGCAGGCGGCGCCTCGACGACGGCGATGTGGTTGCCATCCGGGTCGCGCAGCATGAACAGCAGCGGGGCGCCCGGTGCCACCATCGGCTCTCCGTCCATGTCGATGCCACCGATGGCGCTCAGCCGGCGGTGCTCACCGAGTACGTCGGTGGTCTCGACGCCGATGGAACCGCCGCCGGGCGCGTTGCCCATCGGCGGGTTGAGTGCGAGTCGGGCGACCGATCCGGGAGGTGCGACTTCTAGCCATCGGTACTCGTTGTTCTCGCCGAATCGTGTGTCGCCGCGCAGCTCGAAGCCGAGCTTCTCGGTGTAGAAGGCGAGCGCGGCGTCCTGGTCGGCGACCGTGAACATCGCGACGCCGAGGTTGGTGACGGTGGTGGGTGTGTTGCTCATGTCGTCTTCGACCGATCGAGCGTGCGGAACTCATCGCGAGCCGGTCGACCTCCTTCGCATCACTGTGTCACCGCGCCGTCAGTTCGGGAAGCGTTTCATCGCGGCAGTCGCGATGAAACGCTTCCCGAAGGCGGCACGTGATGAGTCCGACGCGCCGAAACTCGCTCCGGTGCAAGGGTGACTGTTCCCTACCATCGGCGAGATGGACGAGGTTCGGAGATCCGACGACGACGAGCTGTGCGGG
>CAZWCU010000035.1:0-12257 GCA_964632715.1 uncultured Bifidobacterium sp.
GCTCGGTGACGCCGAGGCCGTAGTAGATCGCGCCATTGCCGCCGGTGGCGTAGAGGCGAGCCGCCTCGCGCAACGTGGCGGCGGGAACGCCCGTGTGCGCCTCCAGCGCTTCCGGGCTGTTCTCGGCATCGGCCACGAAGGCCGCCCACTGCGCGAACTCGGCAGGGTCGCAGCGCTCCATCACGAAGCGCTCGTCGACGAGGCCCTCGGTGACGATGACGTGCGCCATCGCATTGACCACGGCCACGTTCGTACCCGGCCGCAGTTGCAGGTGCTGTGCAGCTTCCACGTGCGGCGTACGCACCAGATCGATGCGACGCGGGTCGACGACGATGAGCTGAGCTCCCTCGCGCAACCGCTTCTTCATGCGCGAGGCGAACACCGGGTGTGCATCGGTGGGGTTGGCGCCGATGAGCAGGATGACGTCGGCCAGCTCGACCGACTTGAAGTCCTGTGTGCCCGCCGACGTGCCGAACGCCTGCGAGAGCCCGAAGCCCGTGGGCGAGTGGCACACACGCGCGCACGTGTCGACGTTGTTGTTGCCGAAGGCGGTGCGCACCATCTTCTGCACCACGTAGACCTCTTCGTTGGTGCAGCGCGACGAGGTGATGCCGCCGATGCTGTTCTGTCCGTGGCGTGCCTGGATGTCGCGCAGCTTCTCGGCGGTGTACGCGATGGCTTCGTCCCACGAGACCACCTTCCACTCGTCGGTGATGTGCTCGCGGATCATCGGCTCGAGCACGCGATCCTGGTGACTGGCGTAGCCCCATGCGAAGCGGCCCTTCACGCACGAGTGGCCTTCGTTCGCGCCGCCGTTCTTGTAGGGGGTCATGCGCACGACGGTCTCGCCCTGCATCTCCGCCTTGAACGAGCAGCCGACACCGCAGTACGCGCACGTCGTGAGCACGGTGCGCCGCGGCTGGCCCATCTCGATGATGGTGTTCTCGGTGAGCGTGGCGGTGGGGCAGGCCTGCACGCACGCGCCGCACGACACGCACTCGCTGTCGAAGAAGTTGCCGTTGGCGCCGGCCGCGACACGTGACCCGAAGCCGCGGCCTTCGATCGTGAGGGCGAACGTGCCCTGCACCTCTTCGCACGCCCGCACGCAGCGCGAGCACACGATGCACTTCGACGAGTCGAAGGTGAAGTACGGGTTGGAGGTGTCCTTCGCCATGCCCAGGTGGTTGTCGCCGCTGTAGCCGTAGCGCACGTCGCGCAGGCCCACCGCGCCGGCCATGTCCTGCAGCTCGCAGTCGCCGTTGGCGGCACACGTGAGGCAATCGAGCGGATGGTCGCTGATGTACAGCTCCATCACGCCGCGGCGCAGGCGCTCGAGCTTGGGCGACTGAGTGGTGACCTGCATGCCCGGCGCGACCGGCGTGGTGCACGACGCGGGCGTGCCCTTGCGACCGTCGATCTCGACCAGGCACAGGCGGCAGGAGCCGAACGGGTCGAGCGAATCGGTGGCGCACAGCTTGGGGATGTCGACGCCGCACGTGGCAGCCGCGCGCATGACCGAGGTGCCTTCGGGGACCAGGACGGGCTGGCCGTCGATGAGGAGCTCGACGGTGGCAGCCGACCCATCACGCGACCGGTCAGCCGGCGGGGTGCCCATGTCGTGATCGTGAAGTGCATTGTCGAGGTCGCGGCCGGCCAGGGCCGCGATGTCGGAGTCGTTGAAGAACGACAGGCTGATGGTCATGCGTTCGCTCCGGTCGTCAGGCTGTCGGCGATGGCGAGTGCGCTGCGCACCGGCAGCGGAGTGAAGCCGCCCATCGCGCACAGCGATGCGTCGGCCATCACCTCGCACAGGTCGGTGAGCACCGCCAGGTTCTCGGCGCGGTCGTCGCCGGCGATGATCTTGTCGATGAGCTCGACACCGCGAGTGCTGCCGATGCGGCACGGCGTGCACTTGCCGCAGCTCTCGGCCGCGCAGAACTCCATCGCGAAGCGCGCCATGCCGAGCAGGTCGACCGTGTCGTCGAACACGACCAGGCTGCCGTGGCCGAGCAGGGCGCCGGCGGCGGCGAACGCCTCGTAGTCGATGGGCATGTCGAACTGCGACGGCGCGAGGTACGCGCCCAACGGGCCACCGACCTGCACCGCGCCCACCGGGCGGCCGTTGGCTGCACCGCCACCCAGCTCGTGGACGAGTTGCTCGACGGTGATGCCGAACGCGGCCTCGAAGATGCCACCGTGCGCCACGTTGCCGGCCACCTGCACCACCTGCGTGCCGCGGCTGCGGCCGATGCCGAGCGCCGCGTAGGCCGCAGCACCGTCGGCCAGGATGGACGGCAGCGCCGCGAGGCTGAGCACGTTGTTGATGACGGTGGGCTTGCCCCACAGCCCCTCGATGGCCGGCAGCGGCGGCTTCGCGCGCACGATGCCGCGCTTGCCCTCGATGCTCTCCATCAGCGCCGTTTCCTCGCCGCAGATGTAGGCGCCCGCGCCCACTCGCAGGTGCAGGCGGAACGGGAAGTCGGTGCCGAACACGCCGGCCGACGAGCCGGCGGCGGTGAGCCAGCCGCGCTCCTCGCAGCGCGCAATGGCCTGCTGCACGGCCTCGATGGCGTCGGGGTACTCGCTGCGGATGTACACGTATCCCTCGGTGGCGCCCGTGGCCCAACCGGCGATGAGCATGCCTTCGACGAGCATGAAGGGGTCGCCCTCGATGAGCATGCGGTCGGCGAAGGTGCCGCTGTCGCCCTCGTCGGCATTGCACACGATGTACTTCTGCGCGGCGGGCGTGTCGAGCACGGTGCGCAGCTTGATTCCGGTGGGGAACGCAGCACCCCCGCGACCGCGCAGGCCGCTGTCGGTGATCTCGGTGACCACCTCGGCCGGCTGCATGGCGAGCGCGGCTCGGATGCCGGCCATGCCGCGGTGCGCTTCGTAGTCGTCGGGGTCGCGCGGGTCGATGACCCCGACGCGACCGAACGTGATCCGCTGCTGCGCCACCATCCACGGCAACTGGTCGACGAGGCCGAGGCGCAGTGCGTGCTCTCCGCCCGAGAGCAGATCGGCGGCCACGAGGGAGGGCACGTCGGCGCCCGACACCGGCCCGTACGCGACGCGGCCGGCGGCGGTGGCGACCTCGACCATCGGCTCGAGCCAGAGCATGCCGCGCGAGCCGTTGCGCACCACTCGCACACCGGGCGTGGCGGCCAGGGCCACGGCGACCTCGTCGGCACCGGCGGCGCGGGCCGCGGCGTCGCGCGGCACGAACACGGTGACCGCGCTCGGGTCGGCGGGCATGCTGTCGACCACCTGCGGGGCGGGTTCGCGACGCAGCACTGACTGGATGATGGTGCCGACCGACGTGGCATCGACGTTGCCGTACAGCCGGCCGCCGGCAGCCACCGACGGGCCGAGTGCACAGTTGCCGAGGCAGAAGACGTGCTCGATCTCCACCTCGACCGAGGCAGCGATGTCGTCGGCCGCGGCTTCCACGGCGACGCCGCCGCGCGCCGTGCACGCCTCGGCGCGGCAGACCTGCACGACGGGACCCCGGGGCGGAGTGGTGCGGAAGTCCTTGTAGTACGAGATGACGCCGTGCACCTCGGCGATCGACAGGTTGAACGTCTCGGCGAGCAGCGGGATCAGCGCCCGGTCGATGAAACCGACACGGTGTTGCAGGGCGTGCAGCGCTGGCATCAGCCCGCCGGCCCAGGATGCGAAGCCGCGCACGAGTGCCACCGTCTCGGAGTCCACCGCGTCGGGCGCGGGAAAGGCGACATCATCGGCTCTCACGATGTCATCGTAGGTCAATCTCGGTGGCGGTGCGACCCCTCTCGGACCCAATTCCAGTACGACTGTCCTGGGAATTCCGCTCGACCCGAACCGCGCTCACGGGCGGCGGGCACGGTACCCGGACTGTCGAGGACGATCGCTGAACTGCCGTGCGTCGGCGAAGCCAGGGTTCGTGTCGGGTCGCCCTCGGCGGCTGCTCCACCGCCACGTGAGCGAGATGCGCGGGTTGGACGTGTCGAACGCGGGCACGCCGTGCATCCAGTCGGCCTGGCATCGGCCACCCATCACGAGCAGGTCGCCCTCCCCTGGCATCAGCACCAGGTCGTCGGCGGCCTGGCCCGACGGCACGCGGTTCGCCAGCGACTCCGCCCACGGGCCACGCTGACGGATGACGAAGGGTCGTCGCTGCCCGAGGACGACGATCGCGATGAGCGTGTCGTCGAGCCAGCGCATCTCACGGTCGCTGTGGAGCCCCTGGAAGTCGTCGCCGTTGCGATAGAGGATGGCGGCGACGCCGTCCATCGACTGCCGGTACGTGGCGCGTAGGTGCAGGTCGGTCTGGCGCAGCAGCGGCCGGCTGTCGGCCCGCAGCCCTGCCGACAGACGACGCTCGGGCACGAACGTGTCGTAGCGCAGGGTCTCGTTCTGGACCCACGTCGTCTCTTCGTGGATGGCGGAGAACGCAGCTGCAGGATCGCGGACGAAGCCGGTGACCAGGTCGACCCACGAGGCGTCGCCCAGCGACGTCCGTTCGACCGCGGCGCGCCGATCGATGGCGAGCGCGTCGAGCGGCGAGTCGGTCACACCGCCAGTATCGCGAACGCGATGCCTTCACGGTCGTTAGCGTTTTCGCCATGGACCTCACCGCATCTCGCCCGTGGTGGCCACTGGGCGACATGGACCAGATGCGCGACGCGCTCCGGTACTGGATCTCCCACAACTGGGACACGTCGATCACGGTCGCCGAGTGGTGGGATCGGCTGGCCAGCAGCGGGCTGGCAGTGCCGACGTGGAACCGCAGCCACGGTGGCCTCGCTGCCACCGCGATGGTGCAGCAGGTGATCGAGCAGGAACTCGCCGCGGCCGGCACCATCGCACCGCCGCTCGCCGGTGCCGGCGTGCGGCTGGTCGGCCCCATCCTGCGCCAGTTCTCCTCTGCGGAGCAGGCGCTCGAGGTGCTCCCGAAGCTGCTCACCGGCCAGCACCTGTGGACCGTGCTGCTCACCGAACCGGGCAGCGACGACCCCGCCGACACCGCCTGCACCGCCTCCGTCGACTGGAAGTACATCACCGTCAACGGCGTCAAGACCTGCACCGACGATTCCGCCACGCATGCGGTGCTGCTCGCCCGCAGCGCCGACCTGCCCGGCCGCAAGGGGCTCAGCTGCATGCTGCTCGACCTCGCCGACCCGGGCGTCACCAAGGAGCCCGGGCTGGTGCGGTTCGAGAACGTGAAGGTGAACGAGTCGCAGCTGCTCGGCCAGCGCGACGGCGGCTGGGCCGTGGTGAAGACCATCCTCCCCTACCTGGAGCGCAGCCTCGCCGGCCGCATCCGTCGCGGGTTGGTCAACATCGAGCCGGGCATCGCCGCCGGCAACCTCGACCGCACCGTCGGCGAGGTGCTCGCCGCCCATCAGGCCGCGCCGTCACCTCAGTTCGACCGACGCGAGCGCTGACCCGGCCGCGACTCACACGGCGGCCGGCGCCGCCTGGGTGGTGGCGGCCGCGCGAGCGGCTTCCAACCGTTCGGTGGTGAGGAGTCGTCGGCCGACCACGAACAGCACCACGTGGATGGCCGAGTCGACGAACCACACCGAGCGCAGCGCCATCTCGTCGCTCACGAAGCCGCGGGCGACGGTGACCACGATGCCGCCGATGAGCGCACCGACGGGGATCATGCCCCAGGCGAAGAACCGGTAGACGCCGTTCACTCGACCGAGCAGGTGCGGCGGGATGATGGTCTGGCGCAGGCTCACCGTGATGACGTTCCAGGTGGAACCGAGCAGCGTGCCGATCGCGAAGAACACGGCGGTGAGCGGCCACCACGACGACACGCCGACGAGGAACTGAGTGACCGCCGCCGAGCCGAGCGTCAGCGCGAGGCAGTTGCCGGAGCCCAGCGTGCGTGACAGCCACGGCGCCGCGTAGCCACCGGCGATGGCGCCCACCGCGAAGCCGAAGCCCATGACGGTGAACGTGAGTGGGCTCACTCCCAGCACGTCCTGCGCGAACAGCACGAACATCGCCCCACTGATGTTGCTGGCCATGTTCATCAGGCCGAGGATGATGGCCATCGAGCGCAACAGGTGGTTGCCCCACAGCCAGCGGACGCCCTCTTTCAGATCTGCCTTCCACGATGCCCGGGCCTCCCCGTCGGCCCGTTCGGGGTGCTCGACCTTGAACGAGCCGGGGATGAGCGCGACGAGCGCGGCCGCCACGAAGAACGTCGCCGAGTCGACGAAGAACGGCGCAGAGAACGCCACGACCAGCAGCAACGAACCGACGGGCGGCCCGATGAACGTGTTGGCCACCGACTCGATGCTCCACATGCGGCCGTTGGCGCGCTCGAGGTGTTCGGGGCGCACGATCGACGGCATGAACGTCTGCCCGCAGTTGTCGCGCAGCACCTCCGCCGACCCGAGCAGCAGCGTGGCCATCAGCAGCAACAGGTAGAGCCCGGTGCGGGTGCCGACCACGCTCTGCACGTCGTCGGGGGCGGGGAGCGAACCCTGCTCGGCCAGCACCGCGAATGCGATCAGCAAGGTGAACGCGCCGCGCAGCGTGTCCATCAGCACCATCGCCCGCTTGCGGTCCACGCGGTCGGTGATGACGCCCGCGGGCAGGGTGAAGATCAGCCACGGCAGTCGCTGCACCGCGGCGACGAGCGCCACCAGCACCGGGTTGCGGGTGATGGCCGTGGCGAGCCACGGGTATGCGACGGCGGACATGCCGTCGCCGATGTTGCTCATCGCAGTGGCGACGTAGAGCTTGCGATAGTTGGCGCCGAGACGCACGCGTTCACGAGCCATCGGAGGCCTCCTTCCGTCGAGAGGTGTCGGTGGTCGCGGGCGCGACGGGACGGGTGGTGGGGAAGACGCCGACGACGAACGCGAACTCGCGCTCGCCCCCGCGCGGCAGTCGGCTGAACTCGAGCGCGAGGTTCATCACTCGATCGAGGAACTCCGCGGCCACCTCGTCGGGCACGCGCACGGAGCGCATCGTGAAACCTGACGGCACGTCGGCGGCCATCGCGTCGAGGTCGGCCACCGCGCGAGCGTCGCGGAAGAAGGGCAGGTCGCCGTCGTGTGCGTGGTCCGGGAACATGATGGTGCGGGCGGTGCGCCCGTAGAACCGTTCTTCCACCGAACGCACCTTGCGCGTGCGCACCACCTGCAGCAGCCCGACGTCGACGAGCAGGTCGACGTGGTGCGCAACGCTGCCCTTCGGTCGCCTGACGCGTTCGGCGAGCTCGGTGACGCTCATCGCCCGCTCCAACACCAGATCGAGCAGCAGGTGGCGCAACGGGTCGCCCATCGCCTTCAGCCGCGCTGGGGTGTCGGCCGCGATCTCGTCGTCGAGCTGGTAGTCGAGCTGGTGCGACTCATGCTCCGGCGCTTCATCCGACATTTGTCGAATGATAGGGAAATCCCGACTCAACTGTCAAGGGATGCGCTCAGGGTGGCACCAGCACCACCAGTGCGGCGGCGAAGGAGCGCCCGATCGGCCGTCGGCCGGGCATCAACGCCCGGCATCCTGGAAGCGATGCATCGTCGACGCGCGTTCCACGGGCTGATCCCGCCCATCGATCGCGCTGCCTATCGCGAGGGCCTCCGTGCGATGGGCCCCCTGGGCGTGGCCATCTCCGTCTGGGGTCTGGTCACGGGCGTCGCGATGGTGAACGCGGGCATGTCCATCCCGATCGCACTGCTGATGACCGTCACCGTGTTCGCCGGCTCCGCACAGCTGGCCGTGCTGCCGCTGCTGGCCACCTCCACACCACTGCCCATCGTGTGGGTCACGGCGCTGCTGGTGAACCTGCGCTTCGTCATCTTCGCCGCGGCGGCGCGCAGCTCGTTCGTGCGGCTGCCCTGGCAGCAGCGACTGCTCGCCGGCTACCTCAACGGCGACCTCGGCTTCGCGCTGTTCTCCCGACGCTTCGCCGACGACACGGAACGCGGCAACCCCGAGCAGTGGGGCTACTTCTACGGCGGTGCCGTCGTCAACTGGGGCGCGTGGATGGGTTCGTCGGTCGCCGGCATCCTCCTCGGCGGCCTCGCGCCCACCGACTGGGGACTCGAGCTCGGCGCCTACCTCGCGCTCGTCGCGGTGCTGATCCCGATGCTGCACCGGCTGCCCGTGGTGGCCGGCGTCGCCGTCACTGCCGCCATCGCGGTCGCGACGGTGCACTTCCCCATGCGACTGGGGCTGCTGCTGGCCGTGGTCGCGGGCGTGGCCGTGGCCGTCGCCACCGAGACGCTGCGCCCGCAGGGCCAGCCCCACGGAGTACTGGCCATCGCCGACGACCTGGCCGACGAAGGCGAGGTCATCTGATGCACGACCTGCCCTACATGCTCGCGGCCATCGTCGGTCTCACGGTGGTCACCGTGGCCACGCGCAGCAGCTTCTTCATGCTGCCCGCTCGCATCGAGCTGCCCGGCAGCGTGGAGCGCGCACTGCGGTACGCGCCGGCCTGCGCACTCACGGCCATCATCACCCAGGGAGTGTTCGCCCGCGACCACGAGCCGTACGTGAGCGTGCACAACAACCAGATGTGGGCGCTGCTGGCGGCGTCGCTGGTGTTCGCGAAGACGCGCAGCATGACCGCCACGATGGCCGTCGGCATGGCCGTGTTCACCGCGCTGCGCCTCTGGACCTGACCCGCACCGTCACCTCGGTCGTTTTCACATGGTGAGCGCGCGGAGCACGAGCGCGGCGATCGACACGAGCGCCAGGACGGCGGGTGCAATCAACTCACGGTCGTCGGCCTTCACATGCGTGACGACGGCGCCGACGAAGTACGCGACGAGCCCCGCGGCAGCCGCGATGCCGAGTGGCGCGACCCACAGCCCGGCCACCAGCCCGACGGCACCGGCGAGCTCGGCCGCGGCGAGTCGAGGGATCCACGACATCGGCACTCCGAGCCCGGTGAGCGACTCGATCAGCTTCGGCTGCTTCGAGAGCTTGCCGACGCCCGAGGCGGCGACCGTGGCGGCGAGGAGCACCGAGACGACGACGGTGGCGATGAACATGGATGATTCCTCCTGGCACGGCAATCCCGGAGGACGCCATTTACTTGGACTAGCGAAGCATATTACATGGATAGTCCAACTATCGCGCCGCTCGCCACCGGAGCTTTCCCCTACGATTCAGTGCATGGCGTCCGACTGCGACGAGAACCCGTTCGCGCTGCTCATCGGCCTCGCCGACCGCCTCACCGAGTTCTTCGACCGGTGCGCCACCGCGGTGGGGCTCACACCCGCGCAGGCACAGGCGCTCATGCACATCGAAGAGCCCACCCGCATGGGCGACCTCGCTCACCTGCAGACGTGCGACCCGTCCACGGCAACCGCGATGGTGCAACGCCTCGAACGCGACGGCCTCGTGGTGCGCGTGATCGACCCTCACGACGCTCGGGCGCGGCTGGTGCAACTCTCGCCCAAGGGTCGTCGCACTCGCACCCGCCTCGCCGCGATGGTGAGCGACGCCGGCTCGGTGATCGACGACCTCCCCGTCGAACAGCGCACTGCCCTCGCCGCCCTCTTCGGGCAGCACGCACGAGCCGCCCGGTAACCTCGCCCCCGTGGCTGCTCACTGGTTGTTCAAGTCGGAACCCGATGTCTTCTCCTACGACCACCTGGTCAAGAACAAGCGTGAAGGGTGGGACGGCGTGCGCAACTACCAGGCGCGCAACTTCATGCGCGAGATGAAGGTGGGCGACCAAGCCATCTTCTACCACTCCAATGCCACACCTCCCGGCGTGGCCGGCGTGTGCAAGGTGGCCAAGACCGCCGAACCCGATCCCACGCAGTTCGACCCCAACAGCAAGTACTACGACCCGGCGTCGAAGCCCTCGGACCCACGCTGGGACTGGGTCACCGTGGCGCCGGTGAAGAAGCTGCCGTTCGTGTCGCTCGACGAGTTGAAGTCGTTGCCCGAACTGGCCGAGTGCCGGCTGCTCGCGAAGGGCAACCGGCTGTCGGTGATGCCCCTCACCGAAGGCGAGTTCCAGGCCATCGTCGCCTACGCCACCCGCAAGCGCTGACCGGTCACCGGCTCAGCTCGGCAGCACGACGGAACACGTCGTCGAGCATCGGCTCCGTCAGCCGGCCGGTGAACGTGTTCTGCTGGCTGGGGTGGTACGAGCACAGCAGGGTGAGCCCTGACGGTGTGGGCACCTCCACGCCGTGGCCGAACTTCGGCCGCGGTCGCACCTCGAACTCGCCGCAGGCCGCCTCGTACGCGAACCCGCCGAGGCACACCACGACTCGCACGTTCGCGAGCAGCGCCAGCTCGCGCCGCAGGAACGGCCGGCAGTTGTCGCGCTCCGACGGCAACGGCTTGTTGTCCGGCGGCGCGCACTTCACCGCCGCAGCCACCCACGCGCCGGTGAGCGCGAGGCCGTCCTCGGCGTGCACCGACGTCGGCTGGTTCGCGAACCCGGCGCGATGCATCGCGCGGTAAGGCCAGTCGCCGGGGCGGTGGCCGGTGAACACACGCCCGGTGCGGTTGGCACCGTGGGCGGCCGGCGCCAGGCCGAGGACGAGCACCGTGGCCGCGGGGTCACCGAACCCGGGCACACCGCGGCCCCAGTAGGTCTCGTCGCGGTACGCCGCACGCTTCTCCACGGCCACTCGCTCACGCCACTCCACCAGGCGCGGGCAGCGCCGACAGTCACACACGTCGTTGCGCAACCGAACGAGCGAATCCACCCACGGCACAGTAGGTTTCCGAGTTGCCATGGCGCGAACGAAACCCACTCCTCCGCCCGCCGCCACACTGGTCCTGCTGGTGCGGCACGGGCAGACCCCCACCACGGGCAAGCTGCTGCCCGGTCGCGCTCCGGGCCTCCACCTGGCCGATCTCGGCCGTCAGCAGGCCGAGCAGGCGGCCGAGCGCATCGCCGCGCTCGCCACCGTCGACGCCATCTACGCATCGCCGCTCGAGCGCGCGCGCGAGACCGCGGCGCCGATCGTGGCCGCGATCAACGCCAATCGACGTGCTGCGCAGCAGCCGGCGCTGAAGCTGCAGATCGACAAGGGCCTGCTCGAGTGCGACTTCGGCGAGTGGACCGGTGCCGAGCTGAAGGCGCTGATGAAGCTGCCCGAGTGGAACACGGTGCAGCGCGCACCCAGCACGTTCACGTTCCCCGGCGGCGAGAGCTTCACCGCCATGCAGAACCGCATCGTCGGCGCCATCGACCGTCTCCGCGCCGCGCACCCCGGCGGCACCGTCGTGTGCGTGTCGCATGCCGACCCGATCAAGGCCGCCGTCGCACATGCGATGGGCACGCACATCGATCTGTTCCAGCGCATCGTCATCAGCACCTGCTCGGTCAGCGCCATCGCGTACGGGATGGGTGCGCCGGTGGTGCTCACCGTCAACTCCACGGGTGGCTCGCTCGCCGAGCTGCGGCCGTCCTGAACGGATGCTGTAGGGCCGCGCGATGACCGTGTACTTCGACTTCGACGAGGTGGATGCCTTCACCGTCGGCGCGGTGGGGCAGCCGGGCGCTCGCATGTTCTTCCTGCAGGCCCGCCGCGGCGCCACTCGCGTCACCATCAAGTGCGAGAAGCAGCAGGCGTCGGCCATCTCCGACTACCTGCGCCGCGTGCTCAACGATCTGCCGACGCCCACCGAGAAGCCCATCGCAGCCGCGATGGAGCTCGCCGACCCGGTGGAGGCCGCGTTCGTCCTCGGCCCGGTGGGGCTCGGCTACGACCGCAGCAACGACATGGTGCTGGTGCAACTGGAAGAAGTCATCGCCGTCGACGAGGAGGGCGAGCCGCTCGACGACGACCCGGATCGCGGGCACGTGCGAGTGTTCATCACCCGCAGCCAGGCCCATGCGTTCTGCGAGCACGCGGAGAGCATCGTGGCCGCCGGTCGCCCGGCCTGCATCTGGTGCGCGAACCCCATCAACCCTGATGGCCACATCTGTGTGCGGATGAATTGACTCGCCTCTCACATCTCCAGCACGCCGAGCTCGACATCGAGGGGCGCATGCCGTGGAGCAGCAACGCCACCTTCCTCGTCAACCTGACGCACGAGGGTGAGCTGGTCGGTCAGGCCATCTACAAGCCGCTGCGCGGTGAGCGGCCGCTGTGGGACTTCGAGCCCGGCCTGCACCGCCGCGAGCTGGCCGCCTACCGGTTGAGCGAGGCGATGGGCATCGACCTGGTGCCGCCCACCATCATCCGCGACGGACCGCTCGGCGAAGGCAGCCTGCAGTGGTTCGTGGAGGCCGACCACCAGCAGCACTACTTCACCATCTACGAGAACCGGCCCGA
>CAZWCU010000035.1:12357-24798 GCA_964632715.1 uncultured Bifidobacterium sp.
GTGCGTGAGCGAGCGGAGTGGGTGGTCAAGCAGGGCGTGTTCCCCGTCGACAGCACCGGCCGCCGCTACCCCTGGCCGCTCGTCTGACCCACGCTCGCCGCTCCGTCGCCGCCCATCATCAGCTTCAGGTCGCCGACCAAGGCGATGAGGTCGTTGATGGTGGCGCGCAGCACGGGGAGCCGGGAGAGCCCGATGGCGCGTTCGACCATCGGCACCGTTCGGCGTACGAGTAACCGCGTGGCCATCGCGCCGTCGCTGCGGTCGTACACCCAGAACAGCACCACTCCCATGTGGAACAGCCAGAGCAGCTCGGGCAACTCGGCGCGCACGTCGGCGCTCGCCTTCAGGTCGCTGCCGTCGATCACCTGCCGCAGGAGCGCCACGGCCGACTCGCGGGCCGGCGCGCTGGCGCTGCTGAACGGGCTGAGCGGGCTGGCCGGGTCGGCCGCGTTGCGGAAGAAGGTGACCGCGAACGGGTGGTGCGGCGCCATCAGGTCGAGCCACAGGTCGAGGTGCGCCACCAAACGGTCGCCGAACGAGGTGATGCCGTCGAGTCGCGCCGGCAGCACGCTGCCGTGCACCACCGCCGTCTGGTCGTAGAAGCCTTGGATGAGCTGCTCCTTCGACTCGAAGTAGTAGTACGCGCTGCCCAGGCTGACGCCCGCTCGTTGCGAGATGGCTCGCATGGTGGTGGCGTCGAAGCCCTTCTCGGCGAAGAGCGAGAGCGCGGCCTCGATGATGGCGGTTCGAGTCTGCTCCGCGCGCGCCTGTCTCATTGCAGGCGAGTCTGGCACGCGTCGTCGCAGCCGCCCTGCAGCATCATCTCGCGGAACCATCCCGTCGAGCCGGTGATCACACCCAGGAACCGGCCCCTTCGCCCGCGAGCCATCTGCAGCGCCAGCCCACGTGTGCGGCGTAGCGACCACAGGCACATCACGACGGCCGCGTCGCCGCGGTACACGTGACCGGTGTCGGTGATCACCGTGATCTCGCGCAGGCAGTGGGCGAGGTCGAGTTGCGGGAAACGCCGACGGGCGAGCTCGCTGCGCACGTCGACCAGCCGCAGCTCGACGAGTGCCCGATGCATCAGCAGCCAGCGCTTCGCTGCACGACACACAGGGCACGCGGAGTCGTACAGCACCGTGAGCGCCCGCACCTGCGGACGCTCACGAGGGCCGTCGGGCCGCGCCGTACCCGGAGCGGCGAGAGTGTTCATCGAGGTGCTGCCCACGACTCGGTGGCGGTGCGCTCGTCGGTCGCCAGCGGCGCCACGGTGAGGTCGCCTTCGAGTGCCCGACGACGGAAGCTGTTGAACACCCACACGTTGCCGAGGTGCACCACGCCCAACACGAGCGCGACGATGCCGACTCGGTGGCTGAGCACCTCGAGCACCTCCTCGGCGCCGTCGACCGCCCGGTCGGTGCGCAGGAACAGCGACACGTAGCCGAGGTTGAGCAGGTAGAAGCCGACCACCAGCAGATGGTTCACCGCCCCCGCGAGTTCCTCGTTGCCACGGAACACGTCACGCAGGAACAGCCGGCCGTTGCGGTACAGGGTGCGGGCGACGGCAATCGTCAACGGCACCGTGATCAGCAGGTACAGCAGGTAGGTCCAGGTCTTCTCGGTCATCTCGAACTCCTTCGGTCGTGCTGAACTTGAACGTGTTCAACAATTGGAGTTTGAACGCGTTCAACTTTCATGTCAAGCAGATTCTCGTCCGTGCACTTCCGCTCGCAGACCGGGCGGAAGTGCTCAGACGCGGCCCGACCCCACCCGCGTGTGTGCACGTCCGCTCGCAGACCGAGCGGAAGTGCTCGGACGCTCGGGTCGTTGCTGGCGAAAACGGCGAAGGGCGGCCCTTGCGGGCCGCCCTCCTCCGTTCCGGTGTTGCTCGGTCAGCCGCGACTCTGCAACGCCTCGATCAGCTTCGGAAGCACCTTGTGGACGTCGCCCACGATGCCCAGGTCGGCGATGCCGAAGATGGGGGCTTCCTTGTCCTTGTTGATGGCGATGATGTTCTTCGAGCCCTTCATGCCCACCATGTGCTGCGTGGCGCCGGAGATGCCGACGGCGATGTACACGCCGGGCTTGACGACCTTGCCGGTCTGGCCGACCTGGTAGCTGTAGGGAACCCAGCCGGCATCGACGATGGCTCGCGAGGCGCCGGGGGCACCCTTGAGCAGCTTGGCCAGGGTCTCGACCATCTCGTACTTGGGGGCCTCGCCGAGGCCACGGCCACCCGACACCACGATGGCGGCTTCGTCGAGCTTGGGACCACTGGTGGCCTCCACGTGCACGGCGGTGACCTGTGCGCCACCGAGGGCACCGAGGTCGGGCACCGGCGCAGCGGTGACGGCGGCAGCAGCGCCACCGGCCGACTCGGCGGTGAAGCTCTTCGGGCGGAACGCCGCGAGGAACGGGCCGGGACCGGAGAACGAGGTGGTGACCAGCGTGTTGCCGCCGAAGATGGGGGTGGTGACGCTGACCGAACCGCCGTCGCTGGCGATGTCGACGTTGTTGGTGAGCACCGTACGGTCGAGCTTCACCGACAACCGGCTCATCACGTCGCGGCCTTCGGTGGTCTGCGGGAACATGATCAGGTCGGGGGTGTCGCCGCCGTCGATGACGGCCTTCATGGCTGCGGCCACGGCCACACCGGGCAGCTTGCCGCCCAGATCGCCCGTGGCGTAGACCTTCGCGGCACCGTGCTCGCCGAGCGAGCCGGCGATGGCCGACGCGTCGCCACCGACGAACGCGGTGACGTCGCCCAGGCTGCGTGCCTTGGTGAGCAGTTCGAGCGTGGCCGTGGTGGGCGCACCATTTGCTTCTTGTGAGAAAACCCAGATGTTCATGGCGTCGCTCCTCAGATGACCTTCAAGTTTTCGAGGAACGCCACGATCTTGGCGTAACCCTCACCGTCGTCTTCGATGATCTCGCCGGCAGCGCGGGCCTCGGCCTGCGCGACGTTGACGATGCTCTGACCGGCGCCGGCCCAACCAACCGGGGTGACCCCGAGGTCGGCGGCGGTGACCGTGTCGATCGGCTTGCTCTTGGCAGCCATGATGCCCTTGAAGCTCGGGTAGCGGGGCTCGACCACACCGGCGGTGACGCTGATGACGGCCGGCAACGGGCAGGTGACCTCGTCGTAGCCCTCTTCGGTCTGGCGATCGGCGTGGAGCGTGCCATCGGTGATGGTGACCTTCTTGGCGAAGGTGACCGACGGCAGACCGAGCACCTCGGCGAGCTGCTCGGGCACGGTGCCCGTGTAGCCGTCGCTGCTCTCGGTGGCGGCGATGACCAGGTCGGCGCCACCCATCTTCTGGATGGCCGCAGCCAGCACCTTGGCGGTGGTGAGGGCGTCGCTGCCCTGCAGCTCCGGGTCGCTGACGAGGGTGCCCTTGGCCGCACCCATGGCCAGCGCCGTGCGCAAGCCCGACACCTCGCCGTTGGGGGCCATGGAAACCAAGCTGACTTCGCCGCCGCCCGCCGCGTCGACCAACTGCAGCGCCATTTCCACGCCGTAGCTGTCGGACTCGTCGAGGATGAGCTTGCCATCTCGCTTCAGGGTGTTATCGGAGCCCAACGCGCCCGGGGTTGCCGGGTCGGGGATCTGCTTGACGCACACGATCACGTTCATGGTCGTCCATTGTTACCGTTCGGTACGGCTGGCACCCAACCCGGCTGGTCACGGGCTCGACAGTTCCTCGGAGCGCGTTGCAGCCTGTACCGTCCGTGGCGTGCGGATCCTGCTCGTGGTGAACGCCTTCGCGTCGTCGGTGACGGCCCGCAACACGGTGGTGGTGCACCGCGCCCTGTCACAGGGCAACGAGGTGGAGGTGGTCGAGACCAACCGTCGCGGCCACGCCACGCGCTTCGCGCAGGACGCGGCACGGCGCGGCGTCGACGTGGTCATCGGCTACGGCGGCGATGGCACGCTCAACGAGGTGGCCACCGGCGTGGCCGGCACCGACACCGCGCTCGGCGTGCTGCCCGGCGGCAGCACCAACGTCTTCGCGCGCACGCTGGGCATGCCCAACGACCCGGTCGCCGCGGTGCAACTGCTCGCGGCCGGCATCGCCACGCGTGCGATCGAGCCGATCGGGCTGGGAAAGGTGAACGGTCGCTACTTCTGCTTCCACACCGGAGTCGGGTACGACGCGGCAGTGGTGAAGGAGGTCGAGCGCCGGGCCTCGATGAAGCGTTGGCTCGGTCACCCGCTGTTCATCTATGCCGCCCTGCGCACGTGGGCGGTGCAGTACGACCGCAAGGCGCCGCACTTCGCGCTCAGCAGCCCCGACCGACCGGCGGTCGACGACGGCTACTTCACCATCGTGCTCAACACCAACCCGTACACGTACCTGGGCAACCGTCCGCTCGACCTCAGCCCCGCGGCCACGCTCGACCGCGGGCTCGTGGCCATCACCTTCCGCACGATGAGGGTCACTGCCATCCTCGGCGGCCTCGGCGGCGCCCTGCGCGGGGGCGGCGTGAAGGCGAGCACCACCCTCGATCTGCAGACCGATCTGAGCGAGCTCACCATCGAGCACGACACGCCGTTCCCGTATCAGCTCGACGGCGACTACCTCGGCGAGACCAAGCGACTCGAGTTCACCCACGTGCCCGACGCGGTGCGCCTGGTGCGCCCACAGCTCGACGCCTGACCGTCACGCGTCGAGCGCTGCCAGCGCATCGAGGGCGCCGCGGTAGAAGGTGGGGTACGCGTAGATCATCGAGCGCAGTTGCGCGACGGGCACTCGTGCGTGCACCGCGAGGTTGAACATCGAGAGCACCTCGCCGCCACGTGGTCCCACGGAAGTTGCGCCGACGAGCACACCCCGGTCGACGTCGACGACGAGCTTCATCAGCCCGTCGTTGCCCTCACCGTGCAGCCACCCGCGGCTGGAGGTGGAGCTGTCGGCCAACCCCACGCGCACGTTCAGCCCGGCCGCGCGGGCCTGCGCTTCGGTCATCCCCACCGAGCCGACCTCCGGGTCGGTGAACGTGACCCGTGAGACGGCATGTTCCTCGGCCACGCGGGGCTCGGCGGCGCCGGTGATGTCCTCGAACGCCACGCCTGCCTGGTACACGGCCATGTGGGTGAAGGCTCCCTTGCCGGCGATGTCGCCCACGGCCCACACGCCGTCGAGCCCGACCACGCGCATGTGCTCGTCCACCGTGAAGGTGGGTCGTGCGGTCTCGTCGAGCCCGAGCGTGTCGAGGCCGATGCCGCGAAGGTTGGGTGTGCGACCGGCGGCGACGAGGATCTCGTCGGCGCGCACCTCGCTGCCGTCCGCCAGCGTGAGCACCACCTGCCCGGACGCTTCGCGTGCGGCCGACGCTGCGGCCACGCCGGTACGGATGTCGATGCCCTCCGCGCGCAGCACCTTCGCGAGCAGCTCGCTGGTCTCCGGCTCCTCCGGGGCGAGGATGCGGTCGAGCGCCTCGACGATGGTGACCGTGCAGCCGAAACGGGCGAACGCCTGCGCCAACTCCAGTCCGATCGCACCGCCGCCGAGCACGATCATGGAGGCCGGCACCTCGCGCACCTTGACGATGTCGCGGTTCGTCCACGGGCGCGCGTCGGCGAGGCCGGGCACCGGCGGGACGGCGGGCGACGTGCCGGTGGCGATGACCACGCCACGCCGAGCCGTGTACGTGTCGTCGCCGACGACCACGCGGCCCGGTCCGGCGAAGCGACCGCGGCCGCGCACGAAGGTGCCCCCCTTGCCGACGAACCGATCGACGGCCACCTGGTCGTTCCAGTCGTCGGTGGCCTCGTCGCGGATGCGGTCGGCAACCTTCGCGAAGTCGGGCGTCACGGTTGCCGTGCCGGCCATCGTGTTCACACGACGCGCCTCCTGCAACAGGTCGGCGGCGCGCACGATCATCTTCGAGGGGATGCAGCCGTAGTACGGGCACTCACCCCCGACCAGGTGGCTCTCGATGCCCAGCACGGCGAGCCCGGAGGCAGCCAGCTGACCGGCGACGTCCTCACCGCCGGGCCCCATACCGATCACGATCACGTCGAACTCGTCTGTGCTCATGCCCACATCGTTGCCCAAGTTCGGGAGGGCCGAGACCGCGGCCCGCACTGGGTCAGGCGAGCAGCTGAGATTGCAGCGCCTCGGCGAGCCACTGCTCGTAGCGCGCTTCGTCCCAACCCGAGCGCCGCACCAGCAACTGGAACACCTCCGGGCTGTTCAACGTCCACACGATGTCGGCGGCCGCCGCCTCGTCGAGGTGCGGATCCAGGCCGCCCATCGCCACCAACGCGGCGATCACCGAGCGAGCGCCAGTCCGCCGGCGGCTCTCGGTGGTGTCGGCGAACGCCTGCAGCTCGTGGTCGAGCGCAGCGGCGGCCTTGACCACGGTGAACATGTCGGCAGCACCGTGATGGATGCGCCGCACCGCGGCGGCGTAGGAGGCCAGACGCACGCGCGGATCCGGGTGCTCGAACACGTCACGCATCCAGTCGCGGTCGTTCACCGCCGTCGGCTCGTCGTCGCCCGCGATGGCGATGTCCAGCGCCTGTGCCAGCACGGCCCGCTTGTTCCCGAACGCGGCATACACCGTCTGCACGGACACACCGGCCTCGTCGGCGATCTGCTGCAAGGTGGTGGCCCCGTATCCGGCGGCGATGAACAGGTCGCGCGCCGCCACCAGCACGGCTCGCCGGGTCTCCTTCGCCTGCCGCTGGCGCTGGCCGGAGCGATACGGACGACGACCCTCGACACCACGGCCCTCGACAACACGACCATCGGCACGACGGCCCTTGACAGGATGCTCCACGTGGTTAGAGTACGACAATATCCGATGAAGTTCACCTCTAGTGAAATTGAGGGACGTCCCATGCTCGACTCGACGACCGGCGCACTCCCTCGAGATCGCTGGTTCGCCGGCACGTTGCTGCGCATCGTCGCCGACGCGTCGCACACCGGTGGCGCGCTCACCGTGATGGAGCAACGTGCCGCAGCGGGCTTCTCGCCTCCCCTGCACGTGCACCACCGCGAGGACACCGCGCTGCTCGTCCTCGACGGCACGCTCACCGTGCGCGTCGGCGACGTCGAGCGCGTCCTCGCTCCCGGCGGCTTCTGTTGGCTGCCCAGAGACGTCGCCCACAGCTTTCGTGTCGACTCCGATGAAGCGCACTTCCTCGAGTTCGCCACGCCGTCGGGCATCGAGGGCTTCCACCTCGACGCGAGCGATCCCGCCGACGCCGTCGCCCTTCCCCCGCCGGCGGCGCCCGACGTCGGTCGACTGGTGAGCGCGATCGCACCGTACGGCGCCGACATCATCGGCCCGCCGATGCACACCTGAGCCGCCTCAGCCGGGCGCGGGTGCTCGTTCCGCGATGACGGCGAGGGCCACGTCGGGCACGTTGGTGCAGATGCCGTCGATGCCCCACTCGATCAACTCGGCCATGCGGCCGGGGTCGTCGCACGTCCAGGTGTTCACCCGCACGCCGGCCGCGTGGCAGGCGTCGAGCGTGTTTCGAGTCAGCGCGTTCACCCACGGGTGCAGTGCCAGATGACCTTTGGTGACGAGCGTGTCGGCGATGCCCTCCGGCGCGTCCACGCACAGGAAGGCGGTGGCGATGGACGGCGCGAGCGCCCGGCAACGATCGATGGTCTCCATCCGGAAGCAGGAGATCAGCCAGCGGGAGTCGTCGTCGCGGGCGATCAGGTGCGCGATGGTCTCGTCGGCGATCGATTCGGTGGCGTCGAAGTCGGGCTCGGACGGGTCGTTCTTGATCTCCACGTTCACCCACATGCCGGCGCAGGCGTCGAGCGCGTCGCCGAGCGTGGGGACGTGTTCGGGCAGGTCAGCGTGGGTGAGCTCGGCGATGAGGCGGGCATCGGCGAGGTGCGGGTTGTGGTGCACGACCAGCACACCGTCGCTCGTGCGGCGCACATCGAGCTCCACCGACTGCGCGCCCATCTCGCCGGCGCGCCGGAACGCCGCCAGCGTGTTCTCCCGCTCGGCTCGACTCGCCCCCCGGTGCGCGAGCACCTGGACCCCACCGCGTACCTGTCTCATAGATACCCCCCATCGCCACGAAGTATGGATACGGACCAAAGGCCCCTTGCCATGCACACGATTGTTACCTACCGTTTGCCCGAACGTGAAAACGCTCACAATCCACGTCGATCCTGCATCGCCGATCCACGGGTCGGCGAGCACATGGGAGTGAACAAGTGACCATTCCGGCCTCGAGTCTCGCACTGGCGAATGCTGACTACACCTGGCGCCGCGACGCCATCTGCCGCGACACTGACCCCGATCTGTTCTTCCCGGTAGGGACCACCGGCTACGCGCTGGTGCAGATCGATCGAGCGAAGCAGGTCTGTGGAGAGTGTCCCGTCAAGGTGGCGTGCCTCGACTACGCACTGGAGACCAACCAGGATTCGGGCATCTGGGGCGGCACCAGCGAGGAAGAGCGCCGCACGCTGCGGCGCCGCATCGCCGGCCGCGAGCGCATCCTGGTCTGAACCCAGCCGCCGTCGAGCGAGCGTGCCGGTCAGACGACCGGGACGCTGAGGTCGACGACCGTGCCGGTGCCCCGCGGGTGCTCACCGAGTCCGGCGGCCAGGAAGTCGTCGGGCTGACCGGACCGCATCGTGATGGTGCCGTCGAGCTCGGTGGTGACCAGCGTGCGCACGATCGACAGGCCGAGGCCGGTGGCCTTGTTGAGCTCGAACCCGGGCTCGAGGCTGCGACCGTCGTTGATGACTCGGATCTTCAGCACGCCCTCGGCGTTGTCGAGCACGACCACCACGTCGCCACCGGCGCTGTCCTCGGGGAAGCCGTGGTCGACGGCGTTCTGCAGCAGTTCGGTGAGCACCACCGACAAGGGCGTGGCGATGGTGCTGGGCAGCCGGCCGCCTTCGCCCTGGACCGTGAACCGCACCGGACGATCGGGCGACTGCAGCCCTTCTTCCGCGAGGCGCAGCAGCGGTCGCACGATCTCGAGGAACGCCACGTCGTCGCCCGGCTCGCGCGACAGGGTCTCGTGCACGAGCGCGATGGTGCGGATGCGCCGCACGCTCTCGGCCACCGCCGACTTCGCCTCCTCGGAGTTGAGCCGGCGGCCCTGCAACCGCAGCAGTGACGAGATGGTCTGCAGGTTGTTCTTCACCCGGTGGTGGATCTCGCGGATGGTGGCGTCCTTCGACAGCAGCAGCTTGTCGCGCTTGCGCACCTCGGTGACGTCGCGCACCAGCAGCAGCCCGCCGGTGACGCTCGTGGTGCCGTCGGTGGCGCTGGCCAGCACGGGCAGGCAGCGCGCGAGCAGGATGACGTCGGCGGTCTGCTCGAACTCCTCGATGACCGGCAGCTTGGTCTCGTAGGCCAGCCGCACCGGGCTGTCGTTGAAGCCGAGCTCGGCCAGCCGCATGCCCACCGCGTTCGCGCTGATGCCCACGCGGTGCAGGGCGGAGACGGCGTTGGGCGATGCGTAGCGCACACGCGCTTCGTCGTCGAGCGCCATGACACCGTCGCCGACGCGTGGTGCCGCGCTGGAGTCGGCCACCGGACCCTGGAAGGGGAACAGGCCTTCCGCGATCATCGAGGCGAAGCGCTGGAACATGCCGACGTAGGTGCCTTCCAGCTCGCCCGGCTGCCGGCTGGAGCGCCCGGACCACTCACGCGTGAGCACGGCGATGGCGTGGCCGCCGGCGCGCACCGGCACGGCCATCATCCGCACCGACTCGGGGACGCCGTCGACGACGATGTCGCCCTCGACGATCTCACCGTCGCTGAACGCCTTCGTGAGCAGCGCGATCTCCGCCGCTCCCGACGAGGTGGTGCCCACGTAGTCCGAGTGGTAGATGGTCTGGCCGGTGGCCGGGCGCACGTGTGCGACCACGTACCAGGTGCCGTCCGTGGAGGGCACGTAGAGCAGCAGGTCGGCGAAGCTGAGATCGGCCAGCAGGCCCCATTCGCCGATCAGCCGCTGCAGGTGATCGATCTCGTCGCGGTTGAGTTGTGTGTGCTGCCGTGTGAGCTCGCCGAGCGTAGCCATGGGTCTTGAGTGTGCCACGCCGGACGGCGCGTCACCGCGATCCGTTGCCGAGCAGGTACTGCCCGATGGCCAACAGGCTGGCCACGTCGTGCACGTCGCCGGGCATGGTGGGCACCACCGCCGTCAGCGGCACCACGGCCTCGAGCTCGCGCCGCCGCTCGGCTTCGCGACCGGCGACCACGGTGATGTCGCGGAAGCGAGTGGCCACCTCGGACAGCACGTGCTCCACCGCGTCGGCGGGCGCATCGGTGCTCTTCGCGAGGTCCGCGAGGAGGCGCGTGTCGGTGGCTGCGTCGGCCAGCGCCGCCGCCGCCTTCACCGCCGCGGGCTGGCGCACCGTGGCGGGCAACGTGCGGTTGAGCACCAGTGCGCCGAGCGGCATGCGTCGCTGCTGCAGCTCCTCGGCCAGGAACCTCGCTTCGCGTGCGGGCGCCGCTTCCAGCGTGCTGACCACCACGAACGCGGTGCTGTCGTCGGTGAGCAGGCGTTCGACCTCCTTCGCGCGGGCGACGAAGCCGGCCTCCATGGTCTGGAAGAGCATGAAGAACTCGGCGATGTCCTGCAGGAAGCGGGAGCCGAGGATGCGGTCGGCCACTTGGTAGAACGGCTTCGACGCCATCGTGAACAGGCGCGAGCGGTACGGCACGGTGAGCCACTTCAGCAGCCGGCTGCCGAAGAACTCGCGCATGCGGCCGGGTGCGTCGAGCAGGTCGAGCGCGTTGCGCGACGGGGGTGTGTCGATGATGACCAGGTCGTACTGGCCCGAGGCGTGCAGGTCGTACAGCTGCTCCATCGCCAGGTAGTCGTGACTGTTGACGAAGCGACCGGTGATGTTCTGGTACAGCGGGTTGGCGAGCACCGTGTCGCGCAGCGTCGCATCGGGCGCGTGCCGGCGGATGAGCTCGTCCCAACCAGCCTTGGTGTCGAGCATGGCCACCCACAGCTCGCCGCGGCACTCGACGCCTGCGTCGGCGAACGCCTGCACGGGCACCTGGACGGCGTGGTTGCCGAGCGCGTCGAGGCCCAGCCGGCCGAGGCCGAGTGCAGTGGCGAGGCGGCGGGCAGGGTCCACGGTGAGCACCAGCACACGACCACCCACAGCCACCGCCGCCTGGGCGCCGAGCGCTGCCGCGATGGTGGTCTTGCCGGTGCCGCCGCTACCGCACACCACCACCATCTCCTTGGCGCTGAGCAGTTCGGCGAGCTCGCGGCGGTTGGTGCGTTCGTTGCGCGCCATCAGCTGCTCACCTCGTCGTGCAGCGCGTCGGCCAGCAGTGACACGACTCGCCGGCCGCCGGCGCGTGTGAACAGCTCCGGCAACAGCACGAGCGGCACGGCCGGCGGCACGCCGTCGCGCAGCACGGTGAGGAACTCGGTGGCGACCGCGCGGCGGGCCTGCGCGAGCGCGGCGGCTTCGAACACGGTGGCCACCTGTGCGCCGGCGGCCTTGGCGAGCGCGGACTGCGGGCCGGGTGCGAGCAGGGACTCGAAGACCGCGCTGTCGGCCGCCGAGAACCACTGCGGCAGCACGCGGTTGGCGATGACCGCGGCCACGTCGACGTCGGTGGTGTCGCGCACCTTCGCCACCAGCTCGATGGTCTCGGTGACCGGCATCTCCTCGGGGGTGGTGACCACCACCAGACCGGTGCGGTGCGGGTCGCCGAGGATGTCGAGCATCCAGTCGGTCTGGTCGCGCACCATGCCCACCTGCACCAGCTCGCGGATGGCACGCGGCGCGTCGATCTGGGCGACGATGTGACCGCTGGCCTCGGCGTCGACGATGACCAGGTCGTAGTGACGCTCGCGCACCTCGTGGCACAGCTTGCCGATGGCGAGGATCTCCTTCACGCCCGGTGCGGCGTCGGCGACGAAGTCGAAGGTGCGAGCGAGCGGACCGATGCGACCGACGAGGGGGATGCGCACGAACAGCCGCAGGTACTCCTTCAGCGAGTCCTCCGTGTTCATGACCATCGCGAACAGTCCGGGTTGCACTTCGCTGGGTTGGAACGTGAGCTCGCGCACGTCGAACGCGGCGGCCAGCGCACCCTTCGCGTCCATCTCGCACACCATCGTGCGCTTGCCTTGGCGCACGGCCAACTCGGCGAGCGCGGCCGCGACGCTGGTCTTGCCGGTGCCGCCCTTGCCGCTGACGAACAGCAGCTGCCGATCGAGCAGGCCGGTCACGGCCGGCCCACCGGGCGAGTGAGGGTCACGGCTGCAGGCCCTCGCCCGCCAGCCGCAGCAGGTACTGGCCGTAGGGGTTCTTGTGCATCGGCTCGGCGTTGGTGCGCAGCTGCGCAGCGTCGGTCCAGCCCGCGGCGAAGCAGATCTCGTCGGGCGAGGCCACCTGCAGACCCTGACGCTTCTGCAGGGTGGCCACGAAGTGTGAGGCCTCGAGCAGCGAGTCGTAGGTGCCAGTG
>CAZWCU010000036.1:0-24351 GCA_964632715.1 uncultured Bifidobacterium sp.
GGTGATCGCGTTGAACAACGTCGTCTTGCCCGCGCCGTTGGGCCCGACGATCGCGCTGATCGACTGTGCCGGCAACAACATCGAGATCTCGTTGTTGGCGAGTAGACCTCCGAACCGCACGCTCAGTTCGGTGACGGTGAGCACAGCCCCGGTCACTCGCCTGGATCCGTAGGTGATTCGGCATCGTTCGACGCATCGCTGAGCCAGGCGACGAGCGACTCGACCTGACGGTTGAGTGCTTCGGTTGAACGTTGATGAGCCAAGGCGGCGGCCCGGGCGAGCAGGACAGCCCCTGCGACGAGCACCGCGATACCCGGCAGCGTGGACGACGCGAGGTAGGAGAGTTGATCACTCGTCACGGTCGTGCCCGAGACGCCGAGATACCCGGCGACGAGCAGGACGACGCCGACCAGAGCGACGATCAGCGCCAAAGTTACCTGGATGTTGGGCCCTCCCCGACGGGGCAGGTCGCTGGAAATTCTGTTCAACGGGTGATCGTCGATGTTGGCGGGCACTCTGACCTCCGGTCGTGGTAGGGATGACGATGGACAAATGCGCGAACCTCGGTCGGTGTCGGAACCGGACGGGTGAGGACGACGCGGCGCTCGGGTTCGGGGGACCGCCGAGGCGAGATCAGTCGGGTCGGTAGGAAGGACGCGACCCCCGAGGGGCGGGAGGCGATCAGGCCGACGACGATCAATCCGGCGATGATGTCCGGGATCGCGCTCCCGGTGGAACCCGACCGTCCTTGGATGACCTGTGGCAGGACTCCGAACATGGCGGCTGCGATGACTGGGCCCAGGAGCGAGCGCATCCCGCCGACGACGGTGTACATGACCAAGGAGAGCGAGAGCAACAACGAGAAGTCGCTCGGAGAGAGGCCTGTGACGAGCACTGCGTAGAGGCCGCCCCCCAGGGTCGACATGAACGACGACAACATGAAGACACCCATGCGTACTCTCGCTGCCGACACGCCGAAGTGCGACACGGTGTCCGCCGCGTCACGGGACGCGAATACCAACGTGCCGTGGGTGGAGCGGCGGACACCCCAGGCGAGGACGAAGAGCACGAGTGCGACGCCTGCCATCATGAAGTACACCCGAGTGTCGCTCGAGAGATCGAAGCCGAAGAGATCGCCGCGCGGCATCGAACGCGGGAACTGCTTCTGCTTGAAGAGCCAACTCGATGCTGCACCCGCGAAGGCGAGCGAAGCGACAGCGAACTGCGGTCCGCTCAGTCGCAGGGCGGGGATACCGACCAGTCCACCGATGAGCATCCCTGCGATCGCGGCGACCAGGAGCGAGGGACCGAGCGGCCAGCCGCGCTCGACGACGAGGTACGCCGTTCCGAACGCTCCGATTCCGGCGTAGGCGGCCTGCATCAGGCTGACCTGGCCACCCCAACCGGAGACGACGACGATCGCGAGGCATTGGATCGCGAAGAATATGGCTCGGCCGCCGATGAAGGACCAATAGGTCGAACCAGCGGGGATGATCACCGCCGCGGCCACGCCGGCGAGTGCCATCGCCATGAGCAGCCAGCGGAAGCGAGCGGGCACCGTGAAGCGCGGGACCGAGTGTGACGTGGGACCTGCCGAGGCGGCAACGGTGGGCCACTTTCTGCGGAACAGCAGCACTGCGGTGACGAGCACCAGGATGACGAGGTCCGATGCGCCGGGAACGCTCGACTTGAGTATCGAGATGCTCTCGATGACTCCGACGGCGATGCCTCCGGCGAAGGCCAGCGGCAGCGACACCAGTCCACCGATCAGCGTGGCCACCAATGCCTTGGTGAGGAGCAACGGGAACGTACCGACGCTCACGAGTTGCAGGGGCGCGACCAGGACTCCGGTGACGCCCGCAAGTGTGGCGCCGATCATCCAGTTGAACTGCGAGACGGCGTTGGGCCGTACGCCGGCGAGCCTCGCCGCGTCTGGATCGTCGGCAACGGCCCGAATCGCGACGCCGAAGCGTGCTCGATGGAGGAACCGGCTGAGCAGCAACGCCGACCCCACGGCGATCGCCAGCACCGCAAACTGTTGGTACGCGACGCGCACGTCGCCGATCTGGACCGTCTTGTTCGGGAAGACGAGCCGCGCGGACTTCGGATCGACGCCGTAGAAGTACAATAAGGCGCCGTTGATCACGGTCAGCACGCCGAGGGTTGCGATGAGTTTGGTCGTGGCTGGCGCGTGCCGCACCTGACGAATGGCAACGCGCTCCACCAGCATGCCGGTGGTCGCGGCGACGGCGACGGCGATGACAGCCGCGGGAACCACGGGCCATTGACTGTCCCCGAGCGGGCCTGCGAGGTCGACATAGACGTAGGCGGCGATACTGGCGAAACCCGCGTGGGCCAGCGACAGGACGCCGGTCGAGCGGTACATCAGCGTGACCACGATGGCCAACATCGCGTACGGCGCGCCGGTGAAGACACCGAGGATGGTCCCGTTGACGAACGTCATGCGTGCCCCGCACGGCCCACGTGTGGGCTGCTCGGGCGGCGATGCAAACACGTCGCGACGGCGACGTGAAGCTGATGCCTGGTTCTCGTACCCATGGCCCCCCTAGGTGGTGATCGGACTCGAACTTGCGTGAGCGGCTTCCCCATGTCGCTCTTGCGATGCCCGTCGAGATAAGGCACTGTAGCCGATCTGTCGCGTGTTGATGCAGTCGGAACGTGCCGGCTGTTCTTGCTGGCGATAGGCACGGTGTTGCCGTGTTGACCTGCATACTCGCGCCGTTGGTTCCGTCCCATGGTGCTGCCATGGTGAGACGCTGCGGCGGATGTGTATCATTGTTCGAGTTGACTACGATCAGGGGGTTGCAGATGCGTGTACAGGTTGATCAGGATCGGTGTCATGGACACCAGATGTGCGCCATCGCGGCGCCCGATGTCTTCGGAAGTGACGAGATCGGCAATGCGGTGGTGCTGATCGAGGGAGACATTCCCCGTGACTTGGAGGCGGCAGCCAAGCGCGCCGAAGGCAACTGCCCGGAGCGCGCCATCGAGATCAGGGAGTGACCATGGGAATGCGCAACGCAAGCCTCGACGAGCTCCTCAACCACTACGACATCTTCGACAATGACTTCGTCTCGGACCCGTTCCCTCTGCTCGATCAGATCCGCGAGTCAGGATGCCCGATCGCGCAGAGCGATCAGAACGGCGGTTCGTGGATGCCGACGCGCCATGCCCATGTCGTGGCGATGGCACAGACTCCGGAGATCTTTACGTCACGTGAGGTTGGCGTGATCGGACTCTCTCCTGAATCGAAAGAGGGGCCATATGGTGGCGTCAGGGTCCCACCGATCGATTCGGATCCGCCGGAGCACCACGGGCATCGGGGTGCGATCCTGCCGACGTTCGCACCGCAGGCGGTCGCCAAGTACGAGTCGATCACCCGCGACCTGTGCAACCGGCTGATCGACGGATTCATCGACAACGGCACCGCAGACGCCGCGTCGGACTACGCACAACGCATTCCTGTTCGCGTGATCTCGATGATCCTCGGTGTCCCGTTCGAGATGGAGGACGACTTCGTCGACTGGGTACGCGGTGTGCTCGAGACCGGTCTGATCGATCGCGAAGTCGGCCTGCAGAGCCGGATGAAGATCATCACCTTCTTCATGCAGCAGATCGAGGATCGGCGAGCGAACCCGCGCGACGACGATCTGATCAGCGACTTGCTCCGCCTCGAGATCGATGGACAACCAGTCGACGACATCTTCGTGCTCGGCGCATGCAATCTGATGCTGATCGCCGGGATCGACACGACGTGGTCGGCAATCGGGTCCTCGCTGTGGCACCTCGCACATCGCGCTGAACACCGCCCGCAGCTCCGCGACCACCCTGATGTGTGGCCGACCGCGGTGGAAGAAATGCTTCGGGTCTACGCGCCGGTCACGATGGCTCGAATCGTCGCGCACGACACGGAGTTCGAGGGGTGCCCGATGCAGGCAGGTGACCGGATATTGATGGCGTTCCCGGCGGCGAACCGCGACCCGCGCGTGTTCGAGAGCCCCGATCAGGTGCTCCTCGATCGCGAGAACAATCGTCATGTGGCATTCGGTGCCGGCATCCACCGCTGTGCCGGGTCGAACCTCGCCCGACTCGAACTTCGGGTGGCACTGCAGGTCTGGATGGAACGCATCCCGGAGTTCGAGCTCATCGATCCCGCCGACGTCACATGGAAGGGCGGCCAGGTCCGCGGCCCCCGACGCTGCATGGTCCGCTTCTGACATTGGATATGGCAATGGGGTCGGTCGGAGCCATCGGCTCCGACCACACCACAAAGCGCGAGCGCCCCCGCCACCCCTACCAGGACGTTTCTTCAGCTCGAATGATATGCATTCTTGTCGTACAGGCGTCGCTGGTGTACCAGTCGGGACGGTCCCCGGCGACTCCCCGAGCTGTCCATCCCCCTTCTCCCTCCGAGGATCAACCATGACTTCCGTTCACCCCGCCGTTCTCGTCGACCGAATCTGGTCGCGACCGTCCGAGCGCAACCTCGCCGCGGTGCGTGCCATCGTTGTCGTGGTTGCGTTCGCGCTGCTCACCGCTGCCCTTGCCCAATGGGAGTTGAAGCTCAGCTTCACGCCCGTGCCGATCACCGGCCAGACCTTGGGTGTGTTGCTGGCCGGCGGCGCGTTGGGTTGGCGCTCCGGTGCAGCGTCGCAGTTGCTGTACTGGATGTTCGGTTTGGTTGGCCTACCGTTCTATGCGGGCGGCGCGGGAGGCTGGACCAACGGCACCGGCGCGACGATGGGTTACTTCGTCGGCTTCGTCGTCGCTGCCGGTGTCATCGGCTACCTCGCCGAACGCAAGCACGACCGCAACCTGGCCTCGTCATGGTCGGCGATGGCGTTGGGCTCGATCATCATCTACGCGTTCGGCGCGGCATGGTTGGCCCACAGACTGAACGTGCCCGTCGCCACCGGCGACACCAACGCTCTGTCGCTCGGCGTCACCCCGTTCCTCATCGGTGACGCCATCAAACTGGTCCTGGCCGGCACGCTGCTGCCCGGCGCATGGGCACTGGCCAACCGAAAGTCCTCATAGCACCCTGCTTGCCCGCGGACTCGGACCGTCGTCGTGCGGCCTACGCCCACCGAATCGGCCGGTAACCGTAGAACCAGTGTTGGCGAGCGTGTGATGCAGCGCCCCCGACCTCCATCATCCGTGTCCGTGTCCGTGTCCGTGTCCGTGTCGTGGAGTCACGGCGACGAAAGAAGGCGACGTGAAGCGCTCGCGAGCCCGCCGAACCCGGGGCACATCACTCCGGTCATCGGCGACGCCCTCGGCCGACCATCCGAACCTGTCCTCACAACTCGCTCCAAACGCCCTGGATGGACCGGATCCAAAGGTTCGAGCTCATCGATCCCGCCGACGTTACGTGGAATGGTGGTCAGGTTCGGGGTCCCCGTTGCTGCATGGTCCGCTTCTGAGCGAGACGAGGCGCCGGCCAGCGAGCGGAATGAGACAAACAGGTAAGGGTGTAGTATCAACTCTATTGTGAAATCGTCTCAAGGTCAGATCGCCGTTTCTCCAAGTCGAGTCGCGTGTGCGACGGCTCTGCGTGAGTTGGGCCACTCGATCGTCGGTCACGCCGTCGACGACGACGTGCTTGACCGCATCACTGCACTCGTCCGCGACGTGTTCCCCGACGTCGAGTCCGCTGCGTTGCGGTCGCGTCCGGTCGACGACATGAAGCGGCGGTTGTTCGAGGTGGCCCCACTCGACGGTGACAGCATGGTGCACTACCCCGATTGTGTCGTCTCGGGTCCGGCGAACCCGATGGGAATTGCCATCACCTGCCACCGCGACGGTGATGATGCGGTGGCGCAAGTGTCATTCGGTGCAGCGTTCGAGGGCGCTCCCGGCCGTGCCCATGGCGGCATCGTCGCCGCCGTGTTCGACGACGTGATGGGTTTCGTGTTGTCGATGCTCCAGACGCCCGCCTACACCGGCCGCCTGACCGTGAGCTACCTCGCGCCGACTCCGCTGGCTGTCGGCCTCGAGTTTCGTGCTCGGTTACGAGTGCGCGACGGCCGCAAGCTGTGGATCGACGGCGAAGCCATCGTGGCCGGCAAGCGTTTCGCGGAGGCGGAGGGACTCTTCATCGCGATTCCGTACGAGGAGTTCGGCTCGCTCGACCCGACGTCATGACGACACGTCCCGCAGTTGCCGCTGCGACGAGACATCTGGCATAGTATGTCTTATGACTCCAGATGTAGCTGCGGTGCTCGACGACGATGAGTCCCGAGCGGTCGCCGACGAAGCTCGGGCCTGGTTCGAAGCGAACTGGGACCCCGAAATGTCGCTGGGCGACTGGTGGACTGTCCTCGCCGAGTCCGGGTGGGGTTTCCCAACCTGGCCGACACACCGTTACGGGCGCGGTGTCGACCCGCACCTGGCCCCGTTGGTGAACGTCGCTCGTCGAGCGGTCGGGGCGTTGGGGCCACCGGCCGGTATCGGGCCGAACCTTGCAGGTCCGACGCTGCTGGCTCACGGCTCCGCGGACCAGCAGGATCGCTTCTTGCCCGGCATCGTCCACGGGGAGATCTGGTGCCAGCTGTTCAGCGAACCGGGCTCGGGGTCCGATCTTGCGTCCCTGCAGACCCGTGCGGTTCGTGACGGCGACCAGTGGGTGATCAACGGGCAGAAAGTGTGGACCTCCGGTGCGCACATCGCCCGCTACGGCATTCTGGTCGCTCGGACGAACCCGGACCTCCCGAAGCATCAGGGGCTCACGTACTTCGTGATCGACATGGATCAGCCTGGCATCGAGATTCGACCGATTCGGGAGATGACCGGTCGCTCGATCTTCAACGAAGTCTTCCTCACCGACGCCGTCGTGCCGGAGGAGAACAGGCTCGACGAGGTCGGCTCGGGTTGGGGGGTCGCGTTGACCACGCTGGCGAACGAACGCACGATGCTCGGCGCCGGTTCGTTCGGGAGCTCCGGTGGCAGCATGTCGATCACCAAGCCGGACCTCGCGGGCCGGGTGGGCGACCTGGTGCGTGAGAGTGGGTCGGGCGAGGGCGTTCCGTCGGGTGGGGTCGGAGCGCTGCTCCGCGGTCTCGTCGAGCAGTACGACCGTTCGGGTGATCCGCTCATCCGGCAGGAGTACGCGACGATCTACTCGCTCCTCGAGATCGCTCGCTTCACCGATCTTCGGGTCAAGGCGGCCGTCGAACGAGGTGGGCGACCGGGTCCAGAAGTCTCGGTCGGCAAGTTGGCCGCCAGCCATTTGTTGCGCACGTTGCGCGAGACGATGTTCCGGATCTGCGGTGCCGACGCGACGCTCTGGGGAGATGACGCTCCGCTCGGCGGGAGGATGCACGACATCGGATTCTCCTCATACCTCATCTCGATCGGCGGTGGGACTGACCAGATCCAACGCAACATCATCGGCGAACGGGTGCTCGGACTGCCAAGAGAGCCCAGCATCGACAAGGGCGTCGCCTTCAGCGAATTGCTGGTCGGCACTCAACGTAAGACCGATGGCTGACGCCGTGCCGGATTCGCGTCTCGTCGGGGACCGATCGCTGCGCGTTGGCGTGATCGGGGCAGGCATGGCCGGCATCCTCGCAGTGATCAAGCTGCGCGAGGCCGGCATCACCGACATCGTCTGTTTCGAGAAGGCCGACCGCGTCGGCGGCACGTGGCGCGAGAACACCTATCCCGGCATCGGATGCGACGTCCCGTCGCACGTCTACTCGTACTCGTTCGCTCCGAATCCCGATTTCACCCGCATGTTCTCGCCCGGGCACGAGATCCAGGCGTACCTCGAGCGCGTTGCGGTCGACCATGGGGTCGTCCCGCATCTTCGCCTCGGCGACGAAGTCGTCTCCGCGATCTACGACCGGGGTGTGTGGCACCTCGAGACTGCGCGCGGACATCGAGCAGACTTCGACGTGGTGATCGCCGCGAGTGGCGTCCTGCACCATCCCCGGATGCCGGAGATCGATGGCGTGGACGAGTTCGAGGGGGCGATGTTCCACAGCGCGCGGTGGGACCAGGATGTGCCGATCGACGGCCGTCGTGTCGGCGTGATCGGCACCGGGTCGACGGCGGTCCAGATCACCGGCGCGCTCGTCGATCGGGTGGAGCACTTCAGTCTCTTTCAGCGAACGCCGCAGTGGATCATGCCGATGGACAACAAGTTGTTCTCGGACGACCAGAGGGCGACGTTCCGGAACGAGCCGCATCGACTCAGAGAGCTCCGGGACTTCCTCGAGTCGGCGTTCGCGGAGAGCTTCGCCGATGCCGTTGTCGACGCGAAGTCCGAGCGTCTCGAACAGATCGAGGAAACCTGTCGGGCGAACCTGTACCAGCACGTCACCGACACGGAACTGCGCCGCCGCTTGGAGCCCGACTACCGCGCCGCCTGCAAACGGCTCGTCGTGTCGGCCGACTTCTACGACGCGATCCAGAAGCCCAACGCCGAACTCGTCACCGCTGCCATCTCGCGCATCGAACGTCGCGGCATCCGAACCGACACCGGACGCCTTCACGAGCTCGACGTCATCGTCCTCGCAACCGGGTTCGAGGTCGACCGATTCATGCGGCCCACCGTGATCATCGGCCTCGACGGACGAACCCTCGAAGAGGCCTGGGCCGACGGCCCCACTGCCTATCTGTCCGTCTCGATACCCGAGTTCCCCAACCTGTTCATGCTCAACGGCCCGAACGGCCCCGTCGGCAACTTCTCCCTGATCCAGGTCGCGGAGCTCCAGATGGACTACATCCTGCAACTCGTGCGCCGGCTCCAGGCAGGCCTCTCGACGGAGATCCATGCGACTGAGGCGGCCATGCGCGAGCACGAGGCCCGGCGCATCGAAGCGGCGCAGGCGACCGTGTGGGTGACCGGATGCAACAGCTGGTACCTCGACGCTCGCGGTGTACCAGCAGCGTGGCCGTGGCCGTTCCGCCGATTCCGCGAGGTCATGGCAGAACCCGACTTGGATGCGTATCACCACTGACATGACCAGACGAACGCCGGGGTGAGACAAGGCGTACGATGTGTATCGTGCTGCCGCCGGGCAGCGCCCGGACGCGGAGGTTCCCCGAATGCCACACCCGACAACGCCACCCGTAGGAGTACAGGAGCCGGTGCTGCGTGTCCAGATGGACGAGGGCATCGCGACCCTCACGCTCAATCGTCCGGCAAAGCTCAACTCCCTCGATCCCGAACTCGTCTGCAGACTCGCCGACGCATGGGAGCAGATGGCAGCCGATCCCGCTGTTCGGGTGGTGATCGTGACCGGTGCAGGAGACCGGGCGTTCTGCACCGGTGCGGATCTGGGGCGGCTGATCCCGTTGTTCACCGGTGCGCGACCAGCGCAGGATGAGTGGGACCAGCGATTGCAGGCCGATCCGCGACTGCTCGACAAGGCACTGCTGCGCCGTACCGACTACACGGTGCCGGTGATCGCCGCCGTCCGCGGGTTCGCGCTCGCCGGCGGCATGGAACTGCTGCTTGGTACCGACTTGCGGATCGCTGCCGAGGACAGCGAGTTCGGACTCACAGAGGTGACGCGCGGGATCATCCCCGCCGGCGGTGGGCTGGCGAGGTTGGCTCGTCAGGTGCCATGGGCCAAAGCAGCGGAGATCGTGCTCGTGGGTGACCGGATCAGCGCGCAGTCGGCCGCGGAGATGGGTCTCGTCAACCGGCTGGTGCCGTCCGTGCACGTGCTGGACGAGGCGGTGCAACTCGCCCGGCGAATGGCCCGCAACGGGCCGTTGGCGATGCGCAAGGCGAAGGAGGTGATGGTCTCGTCGAATGGCCTGCCCTTCGACGAGGCGTATCGCATCGAGTCGCGTGCAGCCGGGGTCGTGATGGCGTCGGCCGACGCCATGGAGGGTCCGCGTGCGTTCATCGAGAAACGCAGCCCCCAGTTCACCGGCACGTGACGGCTGAGCGACCCTGACTGAGCGCGAACCTCGACACAACTGTGCCGGCGTCGCTCCGCTACCCGTGAGGTGAGATGGCTGGTGGATCAGACGGTCCATCATCGAAGTTCGAGCTACAACCTGCCTTGTCGCCTGCCTGCGCGCCGTACGACGTCTCCCAGAACACTTCGTCGGTGGGGCGAACAAATGCTGCCGAGGCGCTTGCGCCGAGACCGCGTTTCCTCTAGAGTACTGACCGATGAGTAAGTAGTTTACTGCAGGGTAAGAACTTGGGGGGGACTCATGAGTGAAGTTCTTGGTTACCGCGCCGTTGACGCGGACAACCACTACTACGAGACGCGCGACGCCTTTACACGTCACATCGATCCTGCAATGGCTGATCGGGCCGTCCGGGTTGTCGAAGACGAGGACGGTCGGGATCGCATCCTCATCGGTGATGAACCATTTACGTTCCTTGCGCCGCACTTCGAAACCGTTGCCGCGCCTGGCGCTCTGAAAGAGATGCTCATCTCTTTGAAGTCGGGTGTCGTGGGGGATCGTCCGACTGACATTCCGATCGAACCGGCATTTCAGGACCGCGAAGCACGACTGCTGCTTCTTGACCAGCAGGGAATTGAAGCCACTGTCATGCTGCCGACGTTGGCCGTCACAGTTGAGCACGCCATGCGGCGCGACGTTTCCCAGACGTACGCCAACCTGGCGGCATTCAACTGCTGGCTTGATGAGGACTGGGGATTCGCGTGGCGCGATCGGATCTTCGGCGTGCCGCTGATGTCACTGCTCGACGTCGAGATGGCCGTCAAACAACTTGACTGGGCGTTGGACCGAGGAGCCAGAGTCGTGCACCTTCGTCCGGGACCGGTGAATGGGCGTTCGCCTGCAGACCCGATTTTTGACCCGTTCTGGGCGCGGGTGAACGAAGCAGGCGTGGCGGTCGCGTTTCATATCTCGGAGTCGGGATACAACGAGCTGTACTCCTCGTCGTGGGGCGAGCAACCAAACCCGCCATCGCACGAGCAATCCGCATTTCAGTGGGCCTGCTTCTTCGGTGATCGACCGATCATGGACACGCTGTCGGCGCTCATCTTGCACAACCTTTTCGGCCGGTTTCCGAACGTCAGAATCCTGAGCATCGAAAATGGGTCGAACTGGGTGTCGTATCTGCTCAATGCTCTCGACAAGATGAAGGGCATGGGCCGCAACGGCCCTTGGCTGGGTGGGCGCGTCGAAGGTCGGCCCAGTGAGATCTTCCGCACGCATGTCTATGTGTCGCCCTTTCATGAGGAAGACATCGTCGGCCTGACTGAACTGATCGGGCCCGAGCGCGTTCTTTTCGGCTCGGACTACCCGCATCCTGAGGGGCTCGCAAATCCAGTCGAGTTCGCTCGGCGCCTCGGATCGCTCGACGATCGAGTCGTGCGCGGCGTAATGCGGGAGAATACAGCGGCACTCCTCGGCCTCTCGACTGCACGACCCGCATGAGGCCCGAGATGTGCGGTTCGGGGAGCGCTGGGGAAGTAAGTTCAGATGCCGACGGTAGTGTTTGCCGCCAATCGAACATGCCGCTTGCAGGAGGGGGAAGAGGTGTCCCAGGAGATCGCGGCCCGTGCACCGAGCGGAAGTCGCTCGAGTCGCCCTCGCTCATCGGATGCAGAGCGGCGAGCGGCGAGGAGGGCCGAGATTGTCGAAGCTGCGGTGGCGCTCTTTTCGGAACGTGGGTATCGAAATGCCACGATGGGCGAGCTTGCCGATCGGTTGGGTTTCACGAAGCCCGCTCTGTACTACTACCTCGGAAGCAAGGACACGCTGCTTGTCGAGATACTTGGCAGCTCGTTCGACCGGCTCGAGGAGGCGCTCGACGAGATTTTGGCTTCGACCTCGGACCCCGCCGAATGGTTCCGGGCGCTGGTCGAGCGCCACGTCAAGGCAGCGTCAGAGCCGACGACGCGAATCCTTTCGACGATCGATCTTACCGACGGCGGGATGGAGCCTCTGGTGCTCGAGGCCGCGCGAGATCGAAATCGCCAATACCTGATCCGCGTCGCGCAGGTGATATCCACAGGGCAGGATCGTGGTGTGTTCCGCCGCGACCTCGACCCCAAGGTTGTTGCCTTTGGGCTGATCGGCATGTGTTCTTGGGTTGCTCGGTGGTACCAACCGGGGGGTCGACTCGATGCCGACGACATCTCTCGGATCTATGCAACACTGCTGTTGGAATCCATGTCCGCGTAGGGCTCCGTCACAGGGCTGAGCCGTCGGCTCCTTTGCGTGCGCTGGGCGTTCGCCACAAGCTACGTCGGCCGTCACTCAGGACGGCATCGTGATCTCCCCCTCGGTCTTTGACGCTTGGGCGAATGTGCATCCGGCGAGTTCTGTTGCGGCGTTTTCGCAGAGCCGGGTCTTGCGCGACGTTCAAGCGTTTTTCGGAATGGACGATTCGAGCCGTCAGTCGCGGACCGTCGACGACTTGCTGAGCGCGATGAAGACTGCCGGCGTCGGTGGAGCGATCATCTCAGGACGGATCGGCGAAGGAGCCGTGCTCCCGGTCGGGGGCTATGAGCTCGAGGAAGCCATCGAATTGGCGCGACGACAGCCTGGCCGCCTTCGCGCTGCAGCACTTGTCCACGGTCTCGACTCCATCCGGGAGGTTTGTTCAGCTATCGAACGGACGGCGCACGACCCCATGGTGGTACTCGTGCGTGTCATCCCACTCATTCTGCAGGAGCCCATCAACAGCCGACGGTTCTATCCGATCTATGAGCGCTGCGAGGCACTGGGTCTGCCGGTATCGGTGAACGTCGGAGTACCTGGGCCGAAGGTACGTGCTGCTTGTCAAGACCCGATGTTGCTCGATGACGTCCTCATCGACTTTCCTGAGATGACAGTCATCGGCGCGCACATGGGCCACCCGTGGGAGCGACTTCTCATCCGATTCATGATGAAGTACGAGCGCCTCCATCTGATGACGTCCGCGTATTCACCGAAGTACTTCGATCCCACGCTGGTCGAATTCATGAACTCCTCCCGCGGGATGACCCGCGTTCTCTTTGCGAGCGACTGGCCGATGTTGCCGCTCGACCGCATGGTTGGCGAGGCTCGCTCGCTACCAATCTCACACAACGCCTTGCTTGCGTACCTCGGCGGCAATGCACGCGCCCTGTTCGACTGGAATCCCGACCCAATGGACGACGAAAATGCCTGAGCACTTCAACAAGTTTCATCGCGTGAGCGACATCCTCACTTCGAGCGCCAACCTTCACGCTGATCGCGCTGCGATCATCGCACCAGATCGTATGTGGACATATGCCGGTCTTCAAAGCCGCGCATCGACACTTGCAGCGGTTCTCGTCGAGGCTGGCGCTACCCCGGGCTCACATTGCGGCGCCGTTCTCGAGAACGTTCCGGAGCACCCAGCTACGTACTTCGCGTCGTCTTTGGCGGGCCTTGTGGAGGTGCCGGTGAACACCAAACATCGAGCAGGCGAGATTGCGTACCAACTGACGCACGCCGACGTCGAAACGATCGTCGTCTCGCCGAGCATGATCTCGCTCTTGGGCGAAACGTTCACCACCTGCGAGACTCTCAAGCGGCTTGTGGTCGTACCGTCGGCCGGGGCAGCGGTGCCCGATGACGTCTTGGCGTCCATCCCTTGCGACTTCGTCGTGGCCAACCTCGAGACGACCGTGCTGCCTCAACCAAATGTCGCCGGGAACCGCCAGGACCCGTACATCATCTGGTACACCTCTGGCACGACGGGTCGCCCAAAGGGGGCGCTCCACGTCAACGACTCGGGCATTCGTTCGACATCCGCTTGGATCGACACCTGGGGGATCGGCCCCGAGGATCGCGGCATTGCCGGAAACATGTTCCATGTAGCGGTGCAGGCGCAGATCATCGGCATGTTGGGCGTCGGCGGGAGTCTCGTGATGCTCAATGAGGCGTTCTCCATGCCGGCGCTGCTCGACGAGATCGTCGACCGTCGCGTGACGTACTTCCCTGGTATTCAGGTGATGTTCGCGCTACTCGACCAGCGGCCTGAGATGCTGGCGAACAAGGACATCAGTTCGGTGTCCCGCATCGGCTATGGCTCCTCGCCGACCGACCCTGACTTGGTGCGACGCACGATGACGTTGTTTCCGGGAGTCGAATGGTACCACATGTACGGGCAGACGGAGTCGAACTGCGGGGGCTGCTGCCTGCTACCGAGCGACCATCCGAATCGGATCGGGTCAGTGGGAAAGCCACTCGCCTCAGTCGAGGCGATCTCCATCCAAAGCGACGAAGGCGTGATGATGCCGCCCGGCCAGCGAGGTGAGGTGTGCATCAAGGGACCCACTGTGATGCGGGAGTACTACAAGAACCCGCAGGCGACCGCCGAAACGGTGGTCAACGGCTGGCTTCACACAGGCGACGTCGGATACATCGATGCCGGCGGCTACTTGTGGCTTGTCGACCGGAAGAAGGATGTCATCATTCGGGGTGGTGAGAACGTCTACCCGGCGGAGGTGGAACTGGCTCTCAAGGAGCACCCGGCGGTACTCGACTGCGCAGTAGTCGGCATCTCGGATCGGGTCATGGGCGAAAGCCCTGTCGCCGTCGTGACGATCGCGCCTGGGGCAGACGTGACATCCGACGAGCTCCTGGACCACTGCCGAACCTTGGTGGCTCGCTACAAATGTCCAATCGCTGTGCGATTTGTCGATGAACTCCCTCGCAGCCCGATGGGCAAGGTGCTCCGACACGAAGTGCGCACCGCCGTGCAGGATCTCGCGCGCTAAATGGACCTCACATTCACGCCGGAGGAGGAGCGTTTCCGCGGCGCCGTCCGGGCCTGGATGGCCGACCACGCCCCTGGTGGCGGTGGTTCGGTCCTCGGTGGCACCGGACCAGTCGAGGACCGGTTCCGAAAGGGCTTGGCGTGGGAGCGTGAGCTGTACGACGCCGGGTGGGCGGGGATGGCGTGGCCCCGTGAGTACGGGGGACGAGGCGCATCGGCCATCGAAGCGCTCATTTTCGCCGAAGAACTCGCTCGGGCCGACGCGCCCGATCCGGTCAACATGGTAGGTCTGGTGACCGCCGGGCCGACCATCATGGCGGTGGGTAACGTCGATCAAAAGTCCCGCTTTCTGCAGCCGATCCTTCGAGCGGAAGAGGTGTGGTGCCAGGGGTTCTCCGAGCCCGACGCTGGATCGGACCTCGCCGCGCTGCGCACACGCGCGCACCGCGTGACGGACGGCTTCGAGATCACAGGGCAAAAGGTGTGGACGAGTTTCGCTCAGTTCGCGCAGCGGTGCATCCTCCTGGCTCGGACAGGTGGACCTGGCACCCGGGGTATCACATGCTTTCTCGTCGACATGACCCAGCCCGGCATCGACGTCCGACCGCTCCGACAACTGTCGGGTGAATCCGAGTTCAATGAAGTTCACTTCGACAACGTCTTTGTGTCCGACCGAGACGTCCTTGGTTCGGTCGACGCTGGCTGGAACGTGGTTCGGACCACACTCGCCAACGAGCGTGGCTTCTCAGCGCTCGCTCAACACGAGGGAGCGCTTGACCTGGCGTCTGCGCTCGCGGAGGTAAGTGCACGAAACGGCACGTCTGTTGATCCCGTCGTCCGTCAGGCGCTGGCCGACGCATACATCCGAGGCCGCGTCATCAAACTCATGAACTACAGGACGGCGACATCGCTCGCTCGAGGTGGATCGGCCGGTTCGGAGAGTTCAGTGACGAAACTGTTCTTCAGCGAAGCGCAGCGACGGACAGCCAATACGGGGATGAGTCTGATTGGCCCTGCGGCAATGCTTCACGACCAGTTCGACCCGGCCGGCGACAAGATATTCCGACGCTTTCTGTGGAGCCTCGCTGGAACCATCGCGGGAGGCACGTCCGAAATTCAGCGCAACATTATTGGTGAGCGGGTGCTGGGGCTGCCCCGCGAGCCGCACTAGCGAGCAGTTTGTGTTTAATTACGAAATTCGGCGGTTTATCAACCCGACGAGCACTCGCTCGCCACACAGAGGAGACAACCAAATGCAATTGAAGCGCTTTGTCGCACTACTCTTTCCGGTCATGCTTCTCGCTGCGGCGTGCGGCGACGATGACGAATCCGGTGGAGCAACTCAGACGACAGTGGTGGAAGCAGCCGAGACGACAGTGGTGGAAGCAGCCGAGACGACAGTGGTGGAAGAAACGGTTGCTGAACTCGACACCGGGAACCCATTCGTGATCGGTGTGGTGACGCCGACTACCGGCCGGCTCGCGAACTCTGGTCAGGCACAACTCGCTGCAGCGGAAGCCGCAGCTGACGCGCTGAACAAGTCCGGGGGCATCGGGGGCCGTGAGGTGAAGATCGTTCACGCCGATGACGAGGCCGACCCGACCAAGACGCTCGAGGCAGCCCAACGGCTGTACAGCGAGCAAGAGCTCGACATGATCATTCCAGGTATCACGAGCAGCTCAGTTCTCGCATCAATCGACTGGCTGACGGAAAAGCAGCTGTTGTCGTTCGCCGTGCCGCCGACTGCTCAGCTCGCCACGTCGGACACAGCCCCATTTCACTTCATGACCTCGTACTCCACTCCCGCGTCCCACGGATCCTCGATCGAGATGCTCGATGACCTGGGGGTCACGTCGATCGCCATGCTCGTTCCGAATGACGCGCTCGGCAAGGCAATTGAGGCGAGCTTCCCACCAGCACTCACCGACGCGGGCATCGAGGTGACAGGACTCGAGATCTACGACCCGACAGCCGTCGACTACACGTCACAGCTCAACAAGCTTCGGGACACCAATCCCGAATACCTCCTCATCTCCGGGTTCGGTGCGTCGGTCGGAATCATCCTCGACGGCCTCTACACGCTCGGCTGGGACGTGCCCATCTACGGAGGTTCGGACATCGCGGCCAACAACCTCTGTGCACTGACGAGCGAGGATCGACTGGAAAACCTCGTCATCCAAGCGTACACAGTGGCAACCCGCCAAGGTGATCAGCTCGGGGAGAAGCAGCAAATCCTGGCCGACGCACTTGCGGCCAAGGGCGTAGAGAGCGAGCCTTTGAATGTGCCTGCCGGCATCTACGATGCGCTGCTCATGGTGCAGCTGGCGGCCGAACGCGCCAACAGCACCGAGACCGCCGCGCTCGTCGAAGCCCTTCAGAACCTCTCGACGGAGGCTCCGCCGGAGGGTCTGCTCTTCCTGCATGACAACTACGCATATACCCCTGAGTCGCATCAAAATCAGGGCGACCCTCAGTTCACCCTGGCGCAAGCAGGCTGCTTGGAGAGTGGCACGTTCCAAGCTGGTTGACAGCGACTCGCTTCGCTGCAATAACGATAAAGCCCGGCCGGCGGCCCCATGACCGCCGGCCGGGCGTTGATCAGATTCCTCAGCGGAAGAAAGGCACCGATAGGTGTTCGACATCACATGGCGGTCGTTTCTCACGGCCATCTTCGCCGGCCTCGGGATCGGTAGCATTTACGCTCTCGTAGCCGTGGGCTTTAACCTCATTCGGGCGACGACGAACGTATTCAACTTCGCCCAGGGCGATGTCGTCACGGTCGGGGTGTTCGTTGGCTTCGCCACGCTCTCGGAGAGAAATCTTCCGGTCCTGATCTCCGTGCTGCTCGCGGTGGTGATCTCCGCTGCAGTCGGACTCGCCATCGAGTTCGTAGCCGTCCGGCCACTCGGGGATCCCGCAACCACGCATTCGTGGCTGGTCACCACTCTCGGTGCGGGGATACTCCTCCAAAGCGTGCTGCTCATCGTCTACGGGCCGACCGCGCGACGAGTGCCGTCGGTGATCGACGACGCGCCGATATCCGTCGGCGACGCTGTGATCCGCCCGGTCTTTCTTCTCGCGTTCATGCTCGCGATCACCACTGCCGTGGCGATCGAGTTGCTCTTCCACCGAACCCGACGTGGCAAAGGTTGGCTGGCAATGGCGGAGGACAGCGAAGCGGCGCAACTTCGCGGCGTCAGCCCTACCGCCGTCCGGATGTTCACATTCGCCGCCGCGAGTGCGATATCGGGCCTCGCCGGGCTCGTGATCGCCCCAGTCGTCTTCGCCCGCTTCGACGCCGGAGCGCTGCTCACCATCAAGGGCTTCGTCGCGATGGCGATCGGCGGATTCGGAAGCCACCGGGGCGCCCTCCTCGGTGGATGGATCGTGGGACTCGTGGAGACTGTTTCAATCCTGTTTGTGAGTGCGATCTATGGCAACCTGCTCGTCTTTGCGGTGCTTCTCATCTTTCTCATGGTCAGACCTCGAGGACTCTTCGGTCACCTCCCGGAGCGAGCCGTATGACCAAGCCCACGGAGCCTACGGAGATCAGCGTTCCGGTTCGCCCTTCAAGAAATGAAAGCAGTGCTCATGGACGATGGTCCGTGTTGGGGGGCTTGACCCGACTGGGTGGGCCGCTCGTGCTTGCGGTCGCACTGGTGTTGCCGATCCTCGGCACGTCAGAGTATCGGTTACAGCAGGTGGCTACCGCCGCGCTGTATGCGACGGTCGTCATCGGGCTCAACCTGGCCCTGGGCCATGCAGGCGAGTTCGCACTCGGCCAGTCCGCCATCTTTGCTGTCGGTGCCTACGTCACCGGCATGCTCGCTGTGCACCCCGAATGGCCCGTGTGGGCAGCAGCCCCAACCGGGGTTTTGTCGGCCGTCGCAGTTGGACTGTTGGCCGGCGCCCCGGGCTTGCGGGTGGGCAAGTGGTACCTCGCGATGATCAGCTTCTTCCTTGTCGTTCTGATAGGAGACGCCGCCGCCGTCTTTGAGTCCGTGACGGGCGGCTTCGACGGGCTTCGTGGCATTCCGCGGCCGGACATCGGAGGACCCTTCTCGCTCGGCGCCATGTACGTCGTTGCCATTCTGACCGTGGCTCTCGTGTTCGTCGCCTCGAGAAATCTCCTTCGATCGTCGTGGGGTCTGGTGTTCGCAGTGCTCCGCCAGAGTGACGTGGCTCTCTCGGGCCTCGGCATCTCGCCGTATCGGACGAAGCTCCTCGCGTACGGCCTGGCCGCAGTACCGGCAGGGACCGCCGGTGCCGTGTTCGCATATCTCTCCCGCTTCGTGGGACCCTCGTCATTCAACTTCGAACTCGCCGTCTTCTTCCTTGCGGCGGTGGTCGTGGGAGGGCAAGGGTCGCTCGTCGGTCCCATCGTCGGCGTCGGCCTGTTGACCTTTCTCCAGGACACCATCGACACGAGGATCGGCCTCGAGGAGTACAACGGTGCGATCTACGGGACCATTCTGATATCGGTGATGGTCTTTCTTCCACACGGAATCGCTGGAATCGGCCGTGAGTTCCTGGCCCGGCATCGGGTGGATCGATCCCACGCCGAAGCAGCCAACGAGGGCTCTGGGCCAGTCGACGATGAACTTCCGCCACTCGTCCGAGACCTCAAGATCCACGGCGAGCCGAGCGACTTGCGTCTCGAAGGCGTTTCGAAGCACTTCGGCGGGGTAACAGCAATCGATGACCTCTCACAGACCTTTGCGAGTAATTCGATCTCCGCCCTCATCGGGCCGAACGGCTCCGGAAAGACGACGCTGCTCAACTTGATCATGGGCTATTACCGACCCGACGGCGGTTCGATCACGCTCGGGTCGAGTGACATCACGAGGGCGTCGGCAGACGTCACCGGGAAGCTTGGTGTCGCCCGCACCTTTCAGACGCCGATCCTCGCGTCCGGTTTGACTGCCCTCCAGAACGTCGCGGTTGCACTGCACCCTGATCGCCGCTGCACGGCGATGGAGGTGGTGCTCGGCCTTCCACGGGCACGACGCGATGAAGCCCGACGGCAGCACGACGCCCTCAGCATTTTGAACTGGCTCGGCATTGGTCACGTGGCCAAGATGCAGGCCACTTCGTTGCCGCTCGGAACGCAGCGACTCGTGGAGATCGCTCGCGCGGTCGCGCGCCGCCCATCGTTTCTCCTTTTGGACGAACCGGCATCCGGTCTCAGCGGGTCTGAGGTCGCTCGTTTGGCGCAGGTCCTCGAGCTTCTACGGTCTGTCGGATTCTCGATCGTCCTGGTCGAACACAACGTGGGCTTTGTCATGGGCCTGGCGGACAACGTGACGGTGCTGAACTTCGGTCAGGTGCTCGCCGCCGGTCCTCCCGCGGACATCCAGAATGATGAGCGGGTCATCGCCGCGTATCTGGGAGGGTCGAGTGCTCACAGCTGAAGGAATACGCGTCCGCTACGGCGGCGCAGAGGTGCTTCACGGTGTGGACCTGACGGTGGACGCTGGGGAGTTCGTCGGCATCCTCGGCCGCAATGGGGCTGGCAAGACCACGCTTCTCAACGCACTCGCGGGCATCCGACCCATGATCGAAGGTGAGATCCTGTTGGGCGACCGTTCCCTCACGCGGCTGCCGGCTCATCGTCGGGCGCGCGCCGGTGTGGCGCTCGTGCAGGAGAACAAGCGCATCTTCCGTTCTCAGAGCGTGCTGGACAATCTGCACCTCGGTGCGTACTCGTCGAGCGCTCGACGAGGACAGATTCAGGAGGATCTGGATCGTGTCTTCGAGCTCTTTCCGATTCTGGCGACGCGTCGGCTCCTGTCGGCGGGGCTGCTCTCCGGGGGGCAGCAGCAGATGTTGGCTATCGGGCAAGCATTGATGGCGCGACCTCGCCTTCTCTTGCTCGACGAACCGTCGGCGGGTCTCGCGCCTGTGATTGTTGAGGAACTCTTCGCGACGTTGTCGTCGATGGATCGCAGAGACCTGGCCATTCTCCTGGTGGAGCAGCTCGTTCACCAGACATTGGCGGTCTGCTCAAGGGTCTACGTTCTCGACACAGGGTCGATCGTGCTGTCGGGGTCGTCGGAGGAACTTCGCTCCGACGACCGCATCCAGCGGATCTACATGGCGGACTCGTTGGAGTGAGCACGACGAACTCCAAGGTCGTGCTCGTGACTGCGGCAGCAGGCGGCGGGATCGGCGAGGCGATTGCGCGGCTGACGGCGGCGAACGGCGGCCACGTGGCCGTGACCGACATTCATGCGGCGCGGGCGGAGAGCGTGGCAGCGGACATCCGTTCGAACGGCGGCTCGGCCGTTTCCTTCGTTCTCGACGCTGGTTCTCGAGACGATGTCGATCGCGTCGTCTCGCAGGTGGAGGATACGTTCGGGTCGGTCAGTATCTTGATCAACAACGCAGCCGTCAACCCGTTGGGCTCCCTGCGATCCGTTTCGACTCACGAGTGGGACCGGTGCTTGGCAGTGAATCTCTCCGGGCCGTGGTACCTCGCTCAGCGCGTACTGCCGAAGATGATTGAGCAGCAGGACGGATGCATCGTGAACGTCAGCTCTGTCGCCGCGTTCCTTGCCGGCGCGGGCGAGGGTCCGTACGCGGTGTCCAAGGCGGGACTCCACGCACTCACTCGGGCGATCGCCGCGGAGAATGGCATGTACGGGGTGCGCTGCAACGCTGTGGCCCCGGGTATCACGTGGACACGATTCACCGAAGGTCGTCGTGAGGATTTCGAGCCAGAAGAGATGAGGACACCGCTCGGGCGCCATGCTGCTCCTGCCGATGTTGCAGAAGTCGTCGCCTTTCTCGTCTCTCCCGCCGCTCGCCACATCACGGGCGAGATCGTCAACGTCAGCGGCGGCTGGTACATGCGGCCCTGACGTCAAATGAGACGAATGGAGCATTGTGTCGCATCTTCGGCTGGGGTAGTGTCGTCGAAGACGAAGGGGGTCTACATGTCGTTCGACTTTCCCGTGATCAGCGCTGACTCGCACATCACGGAACCACCTGACTGCTACTCGGCTCACATCGACCCGGCGTACCGCGACACAGCGCCGAACATGGTCGAGGATCCTGTACGAGGCGACGTGTTCGTGGTGCCCGGCATGAAGTCGACGGTGCCGATGGGGCTGGTCGCCGCCGCCGGCAAGCCGGCAGGGGAACTGACCCAGGAGGGTGTCAAGTTCGACGAGCTCCACAAGTCCGGTTACGACGCGACCGTGCGGCTCGCCGACCAGGACCGCGACGGGGTCGCTGCGGAGATCCTCTACCCGACGGTGGGGATGGTGCTGTGCGGCCACCCGGACGTCGACTACAAGCGAGCGTGCTTCAACGCCTACAACCGGTGGATCACCGAGTACTGCGCCGAAGCTCCGGATCGGCTCCTCGGGTGCGGTCAGACCGCGCTGCGCACCGTCGAGGAAGGGATCACCGATCTCGAGGCGATCAAGGCGGCCGGCCTTCGTGGCGTGATGATGCCGGGGAATCCCGGCACGGAGGCGGACTACGACGACCCGATGTGGGACCCGTTCTGGGAGGCGGCCGTGTCGCTTGGGTTGCCGCTCAGTTTCCACATCCTCACCGCCCGTGGGGGTGGTTGGCGAGGGCCCCGGTTGAACAGCTTCCTGTCGATCATTCGCGGCATCCAGGACATCATGGGCACCCTGGTGTTCGGCGGCGTGTTCGAGCGTCATCCCGATCTTCGGGTCGTCTGCGTCGAGGCCGATGCCGGCTGGGTGCCTCACTACATGTATCGGATGGACCACGCCTACAAGCGGCACCGCAACTGGCTCCAGCCCGGGGTGGCCCTCAGCAGGTTGCCGTCGGAGTACTTCGCGGAGCACATCTTCGTCACCTTCCAGGACGACTGGACGGCCTTCTCGCACGCCAACGACATGAACTGGCGACGGTTGATGTGGGCCAACGACTTCCCGCACTCCGACTCGACCTGGCCGTGGTCGCAGGGCATGCTCGCCGAACAGACGGCGCAGCTGACCGCGGAGCAGACGCGGGCGATCCTCTCGGGCAACGTCGCCGACCTGTACGGCATCGACGTCACCGCATTGCAGCCCACGGCCGGGTGACGCCGTGTCTGGAGCGAGGCCTGATCTGGTGATCCGCGGCGGCACCGTCGTGGACGGCACCGGTGCTGGCGAACGCCGAGCTGACGTCGCAATCGTCGGCGACCGGATCGTCGAGGTGGGAGATGTCGACCTGACGGGTCGACGGGAGATCGCCGCTGACGGGGCGCTGGTGACGCCGGGCTGGGTCGATGTGCACACTCATTACGACGGACAGGCGACATGGGATCAACGTCTCGCGCCCTCGTCGGTGCACGGGGTGACGACGGTGGTGATGGGGAACTGCGGCGTCGGGTTCGCCCCGGTGCACGACAGCGACCATCAGCGGTTGATCGAGCTGATGGAGGGAGTCGAGGACATCCCCGGCGCGGCGCTGCACGAGGGTTTGCCGTGGGGATGGAACAGCTTCGGCGAGTACCTCGACGCGCTGGATGCGATTCCGCACGACATCGATCTCGCCGCGCAGCTCCCGCACGGAGCGCTTCGGCTGTTCGTCATGGGCGACCGCGGCGCCGCCGGCGAGAGCGCAACCCCCGATGAGATCGAACAGATGGGACTGCTCGCCGGTGAGGCGATACGTGCCGGCGCGCTCGGCTTCACGACCTCACGCACACTGAATCACCGCACCAGTCGGGGCGACCCGACCCCCACGCTCAGGGCATCCCGAGACGAGCTCGTCGGGATCGCGATCGGTGTCGGCCGCGAGGGAACCGGAGTGCTGCAACTCGTCTCCGACTTCATCGATGTCGAGGATGAGTTCGCGACGCTGCGAGCGATGGTCGCAGCCTCAGGTCGACCCGCGTCGTTCTCACTGGTCCAGTCGCCCCGTGATCCTGGTGGCTATCGGCGGATGCTCGACCTGCTCGACGAAGCCCATGCCGACGGCCTGGAGATCCGTGGCCAGGTCGCGACTCGGGCGGTCGGGCTGCTCCTCGGATTGCAGGCCACCTTGAACCCGTTGATGGCGAATCCGGTGTATCGCGAGATCGCTGATCTTTCGCTGGGCGAGCGTGTCAGCGCGATGCGAGATGAGGGATTCAGGGCGCGTGTGTTCGCCGCCGATGCCGGCCAGCGCGACAGGTCCAAGCTCGGCGGTGGGGTGGTGCGTGCGTTCGAGAACATGTTCGTGCTCGGCGATCCACCCAACTATGAACCTGATCCGGCCACGAGCATCGGCGCCCAGGCGCGCCGCGCCGGTCGGGATCCCCTCGACTTCGTCTACGACGTGCTGCTCGCCGACGACGGCCGCTCGTTCCTGTACCTCCCGGCGCTCAACTACGTCGATGGGCGCCTCGACAGCGTTCGGGAGATGCTTGTTCATCCGCTGACCGTTCCGGGGCTCAGCGACGGTGGCGCGCATGTCGGCACCATCTGCGACGGCTCGTTCCCCACGACACTGCTGACGCATTGGTGCCGTGACCGACACGGTGAGCGCCTCACCGTGCCGTTCGTGGTCCAGGCCCAGTGCCGTGACACCGCCCGTGCGCTCGGACTTCTCGATCGCGGTGTGCTCGCCCCTGGTTACAAGGCCGATGTCAACGTGATCGACTTCGACAACCTCCGGTTGTCCGCCCCGGAGATGCATTTCGACCTACCGGC
>CAZWCU010000037.1:0-3098 GCA_964632715.1 uncultured Bifidobacterium sp.
CGCAACTTCGTCCAACTGGTGGCGGTGTCGTGATCCAGCTCTATCCCGCCATCGACCTGCTCGGCGGCCGCGTGGTGCGCCTCCGCCAAGGCGACTACGACGACCAGACCACCTACGGCGACGATCCCGTCGCGGTCGCGTTGTCGTTCGTCGACGCCGGCGCCGAATGGGTGCACGTCGTCGACCTCGACGCCGCCCGCAGCGGCTCGCCCGTCAACCGTCCCGTCGTCGCCGCCATCGCGCGAGCGGTCGCCGGTCGCGCGCAGGTCCAGACCGGTGGCGGCGTGCGCAGCCTCGGCGACGCGTTGGCGCTGGCCGACGCCGGTGTCGCCCGCGTGGTCATGGGCAGCGCGGCAGTCGCGGAGCCGCGGCTGGTCGCTCAAGCCGCCGGTGTGGTGTCGGTGGCCGTCGGCCTCGACCACCGCGACGGCGAAGTGGCCGTCCACGGCTGGACCGAGAGCTCGGGCGTGGCGCTCGCCGAGGCACTGCAGTGGTTCCCCGACGCTGCTGCCTTCGTCATCACCGACATCGCACGCGACGGCATGCTCACCGGCCCCGACGTCGACGGCCTGCGCATCGCAGCCGCGGCCACCACCATCCCCGTCATCGCCAGCGGTGGCGTCGCCACACTGGCCGACCTCGCCGCACTGAAGTCGGTGCCGGGCATCGCCGGCGTCATCTCCGGCAAGGCCATCTACGAAGGTCGCTTCACGGTGGCCGAAGCGCTGCAGGAGCTGGCCCGATGAGAGTCGCACGCGTCATCCCGTGTCTCGACGTCACCAACGGTCGCGTGGTCAAGGGCGTCAACTTCGTCGGGCTCCGCGACGCGGGCGATCCCGTGGAGCTGGCGGCCAAGTACGACCTGGAGGGTGCCGACGAGCTGGTGTTCCTCGACATCACCGCGTCGTCCGACGGTCGCGACACCATGGTCGACGTGGTGTACCGCACCGCCGAGCAGGTGTTCATCCCGTTCACCGTCGGCGGTGGCATCCGCAGCGCCGCCGATGCTCGCACCATGCTGCGCGCGGGCGCCGACAAGGTCAGCGTCAACACCGCCGCCGTCGAACGCCCCGCACTCATCGGCGAGATCGCCGCCGAGTTCGGCGCGCAGTGCTGCGTGTGCGCCATCGACGCCAAGCGCACCTCCGACACCTCCGGCATCGGCTCCGGGTTCGAGGTGTACCTGCACGGCGGTCGCACACCCACGGGCATCGATGCCATCCGCTGGGCCGAGGAAGCCGCGCGCCTCGGTGCCGGCGAGATCCTGCTCACGTCGATGGACCGCGACGGTACGAAGGAGGGCTTCGACCTCGAGCTCACTCGTCGTGTCGCCGACGCCGTCGGAGTGCCGGTGATCGCCAGCGGGGGAGTCGGCACGCTCGACCACCTCGTGCACGGCATCACCGACGGTCACGCAACCGGCGTGCTCGCCGCCAGCATCTTCCACTTCGGCGAGCACACCATCGCCGAGGCGAAGGCGGTCATGAGCGCGGCGGGCGTGCAGGTGCGCCCCGCGTGAACGCGTTCACGCGCGAACCGTTCGCACTCATCGACGGCGGTCTGTCCACCGTGCTGGAGGAGATGGGCGAACAACCAGCGGGTCTGCTGTGGACCGCGGCCGCACTCGTCGACCGCCCGCAGGTGCTCACGGAAGCACACCGTCGCTACGTGGATGCCGGCGCCGACGTGATCATCACGGCGAGCTACCAGGCCAGCGAGCCGGGCTTCGTCGCGGCAGGCCTGTCGGCCACCGAGGCACGTCGCGCGCTGGCGGCCACCACGGCCGTCGCTCGCGCCGCGCAACCGGCGTTCGTGGCCTCGTCGGTCGGTCCGTACGGTGCCTACCTGGGCGACGGCAGCGAGTACACCGGCGTGTATGCGGCCTCGTGGCCCGAGGTGCGCGCGTTCCACCGTCAACGGCTGGCCGTGCTGGTCGACACCGCCCCCGACCTGTTCGCGATCGAGACCATCCCGTCGCTCGCCGAGGCGGAGATCGTGGTCGACGAGCTGCGCGCACTCACCGATGCGCCGGCATGGCTCACGTTCTCGTGTCGCGACGCGGAAAACACGTGCGCCGGCGATGCGTTCGGCGCGGCCGCCGGTGTCGTCGCTCCCGCTGTGTCCGCCGTCGGCGTCAACTGCACAGCCCCGAAGTTCGTGCTGCCGCTGCTGCAGTCCGCCTCGGTCTCCGTGCCGTTCGTCGCCTACCCGAACCACGGCGCGGCGTGGGACGGCGAGCATCGGTGCTGGATCGGCCCCACCGGCGGTGGCGAGCTGCCCGGCCTGGTGCCGTCGTGGTTGGACGCAGGTGCACGGCTGATCGGTGGCTGCTGCGGGGTCGGCACCGTAGGCATCGCAGCGCTCGCGCGGTTGCGCGACGAACTCGCTGCCTGACCGGCCATCGGCCGCGGGCCCGCAGGTACAGTGCGGCCATGACTTCGAAGAAGATGCAGTATCGCCGGCTCGGTCGCAGCGGGTTGCAGGTGTCGGTCCTCTCGTTCGGCAGCTGGGTCACGTTCGACAACCAGCTCGGCGACGACATGGCGCTGGAGTGCATGCAGGCCGCGTACGACAGCGGCTGCAACTTCTTCGACAACGCCGAGGTGTACTCCAACGGCGGCAGCGAGAGCCAGATGGGTCGCGTCATCTCGCAACTCGGCTGGAAGCGCGAGTCGTACGTGGTGAGCACCAAGTTCTACTGGGGCATCAACGGCAACATGCGCAACATGCGCAACACGCTGAACCGCAAGTACCTGTCGCAGGCCATCGACCGGTCGCTCGAGCGCATGCAGCTCGACTTCCTCGATCTCGTGTTCTGCCACCGCGCGGACCCGAACACGCCCATCGAGGAGACCGTGTGGGCGATGAGCGACATGGTCAGCCAGGGCAAGGCGCTGTACTGGGGCACCAGCGAGTGGAGCGCCGACGAGATCCGTGCCGCGTGGGAGATCGCCGAGCGCCATCACCTGCACAAGCCCGTCATGGAGCACCCGCGGTACAACATGCTCACCCGCACCCGGGTGGAGGAGGAGTACGCCCGCCTGTACGACGACATCGGGCTCGGCTCCACCATCTGGAGCCCGCTGGCCAGTGGTCTG